>JAWWQA010000074.1:0-7835 GCA_033854695.1 Rubrobacteraceae bacterium | reverse complement strand
GGCTACACTCTCCTTGAGATCCTAGATGCGAACGTCAGCGGGCGAGACTTTGAGCAGGGCAAGCCGCATCCTGAGATCTTCCTTACTGCGGCTGAGGAGCTAGGGCTTTCGCCGGAAGAGTGCTTTGTGGTGGAGGATGCTGCGAACGGGGTGCAGGCAGCGAAGGCGGGCAAGATGGCGGCGCTTGGCCTGGCGCGGGCCGAGGACGAGGAGCTTCTTGAGGAGGCGGGAGCCGACCTGGTAGTCACGAGCCTCGACGATGTCTCTTTGGACGCGCTTGCCGAAGGTCGCCTCGAGCACTTGAGCGTCCGGTGAAGGCGCTTTCGCGAAGGGAGGTAAGGTGATGGTTGCTCGACACACCGCGGACTTGGGTGAGTACCAGGACGTCGTGGAGGCCGCGCTGGCGGGGCTCGAGGAAGAGCGAGTAGTGGAGCGGACCTGGGCCGGGGATCACACCGTCTGGGGACCGGAGCCCGAGGAGATAGCGAACCGTCTCGGCTGGCTCAAGAGCCCGCAGGTCATGCGGGAGGAGCTATCCGGTATCCGCGAGCTCGTCGAAGACGTGCGCTCGGAGGGCTATACCCAGGCCCTGCTGCTCGGCATGGGAGGCTCGAGCCTCGCTCCGGAGGTCTACCGAAACGTCTTCGGCGTTGCGGACGGATACCTGGACCTGGCCGTCCTCGACAGCACCGATCCCGGCGCCATCCTGGAGCACGCCGACCGGCTCGACCTCTCGCGCACCCTGTTCGTCGTCTCCACCAAGTCCGGCGGGACGGTCGAGACGTTCTCCTTCTTCAAGTACTTCTACAACCGGGTTGCTGACGTCATCGGTGAAGATCGGGCCAGCGAGCACTTCGTCGCCATCACCGACCCCGGCAGCGGGCTGCAGGACACCGCCAAGAAGTACCAGTTCCGGGCGACGTTCCTGAACGACCCGAACATCGGCGGGCGCTATTCGGGGCTCTCGTTCTACGGGCTGGTCCCGGCGGCGCTCATCGGCGTGGACCTCTCCAGGCTGCTCGACGGCGCGGCAGACATGGCGCGAGCCTGCGGCGAGAGCGGCGTTGAGAACCCCGGCGCATGGCTAGGGGCGGCGATGGGGGAGCTTGCCAACTCGGTTGGACGCGACAAGCTCACGTTGGCCGGCTCCCCGACCTTCGATCCGCTCGGGGTCTGGATTGAGCAGCTCGTAGCCGAGAGCACTGGCAAGGACGGCAAGGGTATACTTCCCGTGGAAGGCGAGCCACTTGGAACGCCCGAGGTCTACGGCGACGACCGGCTCTTCGTCTATACGGGCGCGGATGGTAGCGACGGCGAAACCTCCGCCACGCTCGAGGGCCTGGCCCGGGCCGAACATCCGGTGGTGCAGATAGAGGCGCGGAAGCCCTATGATCTGGGCGGCGAGATGTTCCGGTGGATGATGGCGACCGCCGTGGCCGGACACATCCTTGGCATCAACCCGTTCGACCAGCCGAACGTCGAGTCGGCCAAGGTGCTTGCCGGGAAGATGGTGGCGGAGTACCAGGAACAGGGCAATCTGCCCAAGCTAGAGCCGACGCTGCAAGTTGAGGGGATCACCGTCTACAGCTCCGGTGAGGCGAAGACGGCTGAGGAGGCGCTGGAAGAGTTCCTCTCGCAGGCTCGTCCCGGAGACTACGTGTCGCTTCAGGCCTACGTAAAGCCTTCGGAGGAGACGACCGGCTCCCTCCAGGAGCTCCGCCTCCGGCTGCGGGACCGGCTATGGGTGGCGACCACGGTAGGCTACGGGCCGCGGTTTTTGCACTCCACGGGGCAGCTACACAAAGGAGACACCGGGAACGGGCTCTTCATCCAGTTCACCGCCGACCATCCACGGGACGCGCCGATCCCGGACGAGGCGGGTGCGGATGAGTCCTCGCTCACCTTCGGGGTGCTCGAAGCGGCCCAGGCGCTCGGCGACCGCCAGGCGTTGTTGGACGCTGGCCGGAGGGTTATCCGCTTCCACCTGGAGGAGGACGTACCCGGCAACTTGAACAGACTCGCCAGTGGACTCTGAGCGGATGAGAGAGGGCACCGTTCTTTTCCTGGAGAACCGCGGAGAGGAGGTAGTGAGTCATGGGGGATTCTTTTCCCCTACCTAGCAAGAGATAGCCGCCGCGGTTTCAGGGCCTTCCACGAGGCCCCGGACTGGAGCGAGGGTAAGAGAGAAGAGTAGAGAAGCCCTGGCGGTCGTGGTGAACGGATGCCGGGCACGGGAAAGGAGGAGAGAGATGGCCGAGGGACCATACCTCATGGGGATAGATTTCGGTACGGGAAGTGTGCGCGTGGGGATCTTCGACCTCGAGGGAAACCCGCTCGCTTTCGCCAGCGAGGAGTTCGGGCTGAAGCACCCGCGTTCGGGCTGGGCGGAGCAGGACCCCGACGAGTGGTGGTCTTCCCTGGTGGCCGCGACCAGGAAGGCGATGGAAGAGAGCGGCGTCTCGCCCGAGGAGATAGCCGGCATCTCCACGGATGCCACGTCCTCCACGGTGTTGGCGATAGACGAGAACGACCGCCACCTGCGGCCGGCGATAATGTGGATGGACGTGCGGGCCTCTGACCAGGCGAGGAGGCTCCAGGAGACCGGCGACACAGCGCTCAAGTACAACGGCTACGGGGCGGTCTCCGCGGAATGGGGGCTTCCGAAGGCCCTCTGGCTCAAGGAGAACGAACCCGAGACGTACAACAACGCCAAGCACATCTGCGACTGCGACGACTGGCTGATAAACCGCCTCACCGGCGAATGGGCAGCCTCCATCAACATCGTCAGCGCAAAGTTCTACTACGACCGCGACACGGGCGGCTGGCCGGAAAGCCTTTATGAGGCGGTAGGCGTCGAAGACGTGCTGGACAAGTTCCCCCAGAACGTGCTCGACCTGGGCACCGTGGTCGGCGGCCTGCGCAAAGAAGCCGCCGAGGAGCTGGGCCTCAAGCCCAACACTCCCGTCGCGCAGGGCGCAATAGACGCCTACGCCGGGGCCCTGGGGCTCGGCGTGACGGAGCCCGGCAAGATGGCGCTCATTACCGGCTCCTCTCACGTCATGATCGGCCAGAGTGCCGAGCCCATACACGGCCAGGGCTTCTGGGGCGCCTACACGGACGCCATGATCCCGGGACAGTACACCGTCGAGGCCGGGCAGGTCTCCACCGGCTCTGTCATCGCTTGGTTCAAGAACAACTTCGCCGGGGACGCGGTCGTCGAGGCGGAGAAGCGCGGCATAGACCCCTACGACATCCTGACCGAGATGGCCAGGAAGGTACCCATAGGCTCGGACGGTCTTATAGTGCTCGACTACTTCCAGGGCAACCGCTCGCCTCACACCGATCCGCTGGTGCGCGGCATGATGTGGGGACTGTCGCTCGGCCACGGCCCCGGCCACGTCTTCCGGGCGATCATCGAAGGCATCTGCTACGGTACCGAGCACATCTTCCGCACCATGCGCGGGCACAACTTCGAGCCCAGGTTGAACGTCGTCTCCGGAGGCCCGGCCAAAAGCGATCTGTGGATGCAGATGCACGCCGACGTCTCCAACGTTCCCATCGCCTTCACGAAGGTGAGCGAAGGACCCGCTTTGGGCTCGGCGATGCTGGCGGCGGTGGGTGCAGGGATCTACCCGGACGTCCAGACGGCTACCGAGAACATGGTCCACACCGAGCGCACCATCGAGCCTGATCCCGAAGCGCACGAGCAATACAAGTTCTACCTGGAGAGATACATCGAGACCTACCCGCTGAACAAGGACCTGATGCACAAGATGACCAATCACGTGGCCAGCACCCAGGCCGTCGCAGCTGCCACGTGAGGAATGTAAGCGGGAGCATGGACGGGCGATGAGGCATGAGAGAGGAGACCGGATCGGACCTTATCTAGTGACACATCCGGGGTTTTGACGACATCCTATTCCGAAGATCAGGAGGTAAGCAGCAGTGACGACCGTAAGCGTCCTGGGATCGGGGATAATGGCAACGGCGCTTGCCACCCCGCTGGCCGACAACGGCCACGAGGTGCGGCTGGTCGGGACGCACCTTGACCGCGAGATCATCGACAGCATCCAGAAGACCGGTGTGCACCCCAACCTCGACCTCGAGGTCCCCGAAGGCGTGCGCGCCTACCAGCTCGAGGAGGCCGAGGAGGCCTTCGAGGGCGCGGAGATCGCCATGAGCGGAGTCAACTCCTTCGGGGTGAGCTGGGCCGGCAAGCAGTTGGCATCGCTCCTCAAGCCGGGGATGCACGTGCTCTCCATCGCCAAGGGGATGGAGGCCGACGAGAACGGGGACCTGCGCATCCTGCCCGAGGTGTTGGCCGAAGAGGTGCCGCCGGACCTGCGCGAGCAGGTCTCCTGGTCGGCCATTGCAGGCCCTTCGATAGCTGGCGAAGTGGCGGTGCGGAGGCACACCAGTGTGGTTTTCACGGGCCGCGACGCGGATGTCATAAAACAGCTGGCCGCGACCTTCCGCACCGATCACTACCACGTCTGGACCAACACGGACTTCGTCGGCGTCGAGGTGTGCGCGGCGACCAAGAACTGCTATGCTCTCGGAGCAGGTTTCATGGAGGGGATTCTGGACCGGGAGGGCCTGTCGGAGGCCAGGTACCGCAACTACAACTACGGGGCGGCGCTCTTCGCACAGGGGACGCGCGAGTTCGGGCAGTTTATGGAGCTGTTGGGCGGCAAGCTGGACACACCCTACGGGCTTCCCGGCGTCGGTGACATGTTCGTCACCAGCATGGGCGGGCGTAACGTCAAGGTTGGGCGACTCGTAGGCTCGGGGTTGCGCTTCTCGGAGGCGCGCGAGCGGATGCCGGGGGTTACGCTGGAGGGGGCGGCGGCTATAGAGGTCATCGGAGGCGCCCTACCCAAGCTCACGGAGCGTGGGATCATCAAGCCCGAGGACTTCCCGCTGATGCGCCACCTCCACTCGGTAGTCGCCCTGGATGAACCCCTGGATATGCCCTGGGATACGTTCTTCGGGGGCGAAGCGTAGGAGCGAAAGTAAGAAAGGGGTAAAGATGGACCGAGAAAGGTTATTGGAGAGCGTCGGGGAGCGCCCATTTGACCTGATCGTAGTGGGGGCGGGCATCAACGGCGCTGGCATCGCCCGCGACGCAGCCATGAGGGGCCTGAGGACGCTCCTCCTGGACAAGGAGGACATCTCCAGCGGCACTACCCAGTGGGCCACCCGCCTCATCCACGGTGGCCTCAGGTACCTGGAGTACTATGAGGTTCACCTCGTGCGCGAGTCCTTGGGCGAGCGCGAGAAGATCCTCCACATCGCCCCGCACCTCGTCAAACCGTTGCGCTTCGTCGTCCCTATCTACGAGAGATCCAAGCGCGGGCCGCGCCTGATAAGGCTCGGCATGATCGGCTACGACATGCTCTCCTACGACAAGTCGGTGCCGAACCACAAGATGCTCTCCCGCGAGAAGGCGTTGGAGCAGTACCCAGGCCTCAACCCCGAGGGGCTTCTCGGGGCGGCTACCTACTACGACGGGCAGGTGGAGTACTCGGAGCGCGTCGCGGTGGAGAACGCGATCTCCGCCGCCCAGCACGGTGCGACCGTCATCACCTACGCCGAGGTAAAGCGCCTCCTGTTCGAGGGCGGTGGCAACGGCGCCCTTCCCCGGGTGGTGGGCGTGGAGTTCGAGGACAAGCTCGATGGGGGCGGCAACTACCAGGCGCGCGCCCCGGTCACCGTCAACGTCGCCGGACCGTGGGTTGACCGGGTCTTGAGCGGCACGGGGGCCTTCGGCTTCACCAGCGATCCCACGACCGGCGCTGAGGAGGGGCGCATGATCGGGGGCACCAAGGGCTCTCACATCATCGTGGACCCCTTCCCCGGGGCGCCTACCGAAGATGCCATCTACGTCGAGGCGCGCAAGGACGGCAGGCCCTACTTCATCATCCCGTGGAACGGCAGGTATTTGATAGGCACCACCGACCTCCGCTACGAGGGCGACCTCGACTACGTCTCCGCCGACGAGGACGAGATAGATTACCTCATAGAGGAGACCAACGCCGTGGTCCCCGAGGCGAACCTGACGCGCGAGGACGTGCTCTTCACCTACTCCGGGGTGAGACCGCTGCCGTACGCGCCCGCAGGGGCGGAGGGCTCCATCACGAGGAGCCACGTCGTCTTTGACCACGCGAGGGGCAAATCCGCCGCGGGCGGGCGGATCAAGGTCGCGGGCAGTGCCCCCAGGGCGGAGGGTCTGCTCTCCATCGTCGGCGGCAAGCTCACCACCTACCGCAACCTGGGCTGCCAGACGGTGGACGTCGTCTACAAGAAGCTGGGCGCCAAGGCCCCCAAGAGCGCCACGGACAGGGTCCCGCTCCCCGGTGGCCAGACCCCCAACTTCAACGCCTTCGCCAGGGAGTTCAAAGAGAGAAGCGGGCTCCCGGAGGTGCTTTCTTCGAGGCTCCTCAAGGTCTACGGCGCCCGCGCCTACGACGTGCTCGCGGAGGCCGGGGATGACCCCTCCCTCAAGGAGCCCCTCACCCCTTCTCCGCCTATCGTGGAGACCGGCATCATCGGGGCGGAGGTGCTCTACGCCTTCCGGCGCGAGATGGCCCAGAAGCTCGCCGATGTCCTCTTACGGCGCACGATGGTGGCATACGGCCCCCAAGTTGCCCTCGACGTGGATGAGGCCGCTGCGCAGGTAGCGGTCAAACACCTCGGCTGGAGCCAGGAGCGCGCCGAGCAGGAGGTAAGGGACTACCGCGAGTGGATCGAGCGCTACACGCCCAAAGCATTCCGCGAACGCGAGGGCGCCGGGGCCCCGGGTGGCGCAGGGTAGACGAGGTGCGCTTGCAAGGCTCGGCATATATCGGTTTGGGAAGGGCCTGACATGATCTCCGCTGTGCTCTTCGACCTGGACGGCACGTTGGTGGAGACGGAGGAGCTCAAGGCCCTCTCGCACGCTCGCTCCGTCACCGAACTGCGCCCCGACGTCGCGGAGGCTGATGTGATCGCCGCCTACGCCGACGACCTGGTGGGCCACTCGCGCCAGGAGGTGGCCACGGCTCTCATCCAGCGCTTCGGGCTGGAGGCGGTGGCCCGCAAGCGCATGAGCGAGTTCGGTGAAGAAGAGCCGTGGCGGGTGCTCGTGCGGATCCGGCAGGGCATCTATGAGGCCTTCCTGAACGACTCCGACCTTCTCCTCGAAAAGCGATACCCACACAACATAGAGCTGCTTAAGGAGTTGCGGTGCGAGGGTTACCCTATGGCGTGCGCCACCATGTCCCACCGCCCCCAGGTCGAGCGTGTACTCTCCGTGCTCGGCCTCGAAGACGCCTTCGATGTGGTTGCGACTATGGAGGACGTCAAACGCGGCAAGCCCGACCCGGAGATAGACCTGCTCGTCGCGCGAAAGATGGGCGTGCCGCCGGAGGAGTTTCTGGTGATCGAAGACTCCCCTGCCGGGGTCGGAGCGGCCGTGGCGGCCGGGATGGCGGTCGTGGCCGTGCCGACCAGGATCACCAGGAAGAAGCTGCGCGCGTCGGGCCTCCTGGAACCCCACTGGGTGGTGGAGGACCCCCGGACGTTGCCCGATGTGGTGCGGCGGCGCATAGAGGCTGCCGGAGGAAGACGAGGGGGAAACCGATGACCAGACACACCGGAGATCTGAGAAACATACGATTCAGACCTTAGGAGGACAGAAAGTGCGAATCGTTCAGCTGTCGGATATACACACGGGATCGCCGCATTTCAAGCCCGAGCTTCTGGAAGCGGCGATAGAGGAGACCAACGCCTTGGCGCCGGATCTCGTGGCCGTGGCCGGGGATCTCACCACCGAGGGCTACCGGTGGGAGTTCGAA
>JAWWQA010000073.1:0-6653 GCA_033854695.1 Rubrobacteraceae bacterium | reverse complement strand
GCTGAGCCTCGTCGAGAGCCGATGGCAGGACGTCTTCGCCGAGGCCGTCACCGACGTGCGAGTAGCCGGCGTACAGAAATCCGCCCTCACAGAGACGATAAAGCGCCGTCCGGAGTTCGCCATGAAGCTCTTCTTCTACTTCTCCGAGCGGGTACGGCAGTCTGACGAAGTGATCGAGAGCCTTCTACACCGGGAGGTCTCGGCACGCCTTGCGACCCTACTTCTCAACCTGAGCGATCGCTTCGGCGAGAGCAACGGAGCGGGTAAGATGCTCGACATGCGCCTGACTCACCAGGATTTGGCGAACATGATCGCCTCAACTCGCGAGGCAGTTTCCAAGGTCATGAGCGAGCTTCAGCGCGAAGGTCTGATCGAGGTCCAGAACCGCAGGATCGTCATAAATCCTGAACTCGCGGATAATGGCTCACCTGGTGTTGTTTAAGCAGATTCTAGTTATGCCTGCGCCTGCTACGTATACTCACGTCCGGCGAGACATTTCCTAGGGCGAGTCGCGCCGTAAAATACCCTGGTCCTCCCCCCGTCGCAGCCTGTTCGCGGCGTTGTGGGCCTGGCGTGTGGTTTCCGGCAAGCGATACTTCGTGCAACAGGCGAGCACCAGTTTCACCGCGCTGTCGAGGCCTATTCGGTTGCCGACCGAGACGTAGACTGAGGAGACGCGAGTGCGGGTGCGCACCACCCTGCCGACTACCTCTTTGCGGTAGACGAGGTCAGTCTGGCTCCCCTTATCCAAGCCTGGCTCCTCATGCTCGCCGACGAGCCGGCTCTTCGCGCATCCAACCGTCGGCACGTCGATAAAGAGCCCGAGGTGAGATGCGAGCCCCATGCCCCTAGGATGGGCGAGCCCGTGCGCGTCGAGGATCAGTGCGTCGACCTCCGACCTGATCTCCTCCAGCGCCCCAACGACCAGAGGTATCTCCCGAAACGCCAGAAGCCCCGGCACGTAAGGAAAATCCAACGGCGCCTCGTACCCCCGTACCTCGACTACCGAAAGCTCCGGAAAAGAAAGCACCACAACGGTCGCGTAACCCCAATCGCCCTGCGTGGAGACGTCCGCCCCGGCCACGTAGCGTACGCGCGAGAGGTCCAGAGGTGGCTCCGCCGTAACCCGTGGCGCCAGCTCACCCTGCAACCGCCGCGCCTCACCCGGCGACAGTAGGAGGGAGTGAAGCCTCTCTACCCTCACACTACCACCCCACAACGAAAGACCAAAGAGGAGATATAGAAGGCAGGTAACCATAAAAATACCGACCCAGCCGATGGAATCTGGAGGGGGGAAATGTCCCATCGGCCGGGGCTCGGTCAATCAGAACTATACCTGCCCCATGTTACGGTGACCTTGCCTTGATGTTACGGTTCTGTTACGCAAGAGAAACACTTTGATTACGGTTACCCGTTTTTTAGTCAGATTATACGGGTCTCTCGCTATTTCGTTTAAAGCTAATCCACCGGTTGAAGGTTAGGAGGATGAAGGTTCGGGGGTATTTTTTGTGTTCTCACCGGATCGTGGCTTCTATGGTGTGGTAGCCGGTGGCGCCGGAGGGATGGGGAGGGGCTTCCTTTGCCGTCTGGGTCTCTCCCTCGCCGTCGGTGGCGCGGACCTTGAGGGTGTATTTTCCGGGCTGCGCGTCCCAGTCGTAGACGTACTGGCGCCAGGTATCTATGCCGAGCTGGGCGGCGAGCTTTGCGTCGTTCCAGGTCTGGCCGTCGTCGGTGGAGACTTCGACGCGCTCGATGCCGCGGTGGGGGGCCCAGGCGATGCCGCCGATCTGTATGGTACCGGGGGAGAGGTTATCTCCGTCCTTCACGGTGTCTATACGGGATTGGGTCAGGATCGGGCCTTCCTTCGACCATGTGCGTTGGATCCAATAGGCGTCGAAGTCCCAGTTAGTGAGTTCTATCTCGGTGAGCCACTTGGTGGCCGAGACGTAGCCGTAGAGGCCCGGGACGACGAGACGGACCGGGTAGCCGTGCTTTAGCGGCAGCTCCTCGCCGTTCAGGCCAAAGGCGACCAGTGCCTCGCGGCCGTCGAGGGCAATCTTCGTCAGGAAACCCGACGTCCAGCCGTCGACGCTCCTGCCTACGAGCTGTTCGGAGGCACGGGAGATCTTATCGAGACTGACGCCTGCCTCGGCCAGCACGTCCGAGAGAAGGACCCCTGTCCAGCGCCCGTTCGAGACCAGCCCGCCACCGACTTCGTTGGAGACGCAGGAGAGTGTGATGTCTGCCTCGCGCGTCGGCATCGAGAGCAGGTCGTTGTAGGAGAGCTCGATCGGGTTGTCGACATCACCCATGATCTTCAGCGCGTAGTTGTCGACGTTTATCCGGGGCGAAGTAAGGGCGGTATCTATAAGGTAAAAGTCCTCGGCCGGCGTGATCAGGGGCGGTATACCGGGCACGTCTAGCGACGCCTCGGGAAGAGGCGCGGGCAGGGTTTCGATCCCAGAGGCAGAGAGGTCCACGGTAGTAGCCGTTTCCTGCGCGCCCTCACCGGCCAGCAAACGCCCCGCGCCTCCGGCTGCCAGCCCAGCCAGCGCTGCGCCACCGCTGAGCAAGAGGAAGTTTCGGCGATTTACCGCAATCCCACGAGATGAGTGTGCCTCTCTGGACCTTATACCCGCGGAGGGCAGCTCGCCGTCAGGTTGTGGGGGTTCGTCCTGCGAGACAGACTTCGTGGTTCGGAGCTCCGAGACATCCAGCAAGAAGACCGCGACGGCGACACCGAGGCCGAGCGCCCCCACAACGGTAAGCACCGTAGGAATGGGAGCGACGGATGGTTCGGAAAACGAGGCGGCGAGAGCAACCGCTGCCAGGACACCCACGCCGGCGAGAGCGAGGAATGGAGACCTGCGGCTGAGGTACGCCAGAAAACCGGCGAGGGCCAACGTGGAGAGTACCACGACTGCGATCAGGGTAGGTATATCTGCCTGGCCCAAAGTTTCGACGGCTCTCGTAGCAAAACCGCCCGGCGTCAGCTCGACGATCCGCTGGGCAACCGCCACGAGTACCGACGGAACCGGCTCGTAGAGGCCATGGACCAGCTCCACAATGCCGAACGCCACCACCATCCCCACAGCACCCGCGACGAAAGTCCTAAGTTTGATGTTCATGTGTTCGCTCTCCATGTGTAGCCACGATCCAACCCTTCATCTGTTAAGACCAGTGTACTATTGACTTATTAACTGATCCTTACATAACTATTACGATTGTAGAGATGTTCCCGGATCATCCTGTGCCACAGCCATAGAGAAGAGTGGTTACGGCACACGAGGGCGCAGCACCCCTGGTGGTCTTACCAGTAGGACGGGGAACGGAACAGGGATCATCAGGGCGACGGCTCTCCTCCGCGAGGTCTTCATCCCGTCCCCTAGGAGCCACTGAGCAAGACGTAAACGATAAACGTCCCGGCGAGTGCCAGGCTCCCGGCTACAACCACCAGGTAGGCCGCTGTAGCGGAGACGAAGTTGCCCGTGGCGATTCCACGCCGGCTGCGGAGAAACTGGATAGTTCCCATGATGAGCGTGAGACATCCGAGGACGGCCAGCGCAACCCCGAAGATCCCCGAAGTTCCGACCGAGCCTACCTGCGCTCCGATCCTCTGGATCACGAGCCCGAAGGAGATAAGGCTCACACCGGTACGCACCCAGGCGAGAAGCGTTCGCTCGTTGGCCAGGTGCTCCCGCGCCTCGGTCCCCCCGGTCCCCCCTCTGGATCTCTGGTCAGAGCTCACCGCTCGGTCTTCCGGAGCGGTCCCAGCGGTGACTCGGCGTTGAAGGGCTGCTGGTCCTGGATGATTATGCCAGGGTGCTTGCCGAAGGCCTTCACGTATCTTCTCCTCTGCGATGAAATGGCCGTTGAAACGGCACGAGGACGCCACGGATTATGGTACGCGGGCGTGCCACACCTTGACATGCCCGTTCCCAGAAGTTACAAAACGTGTTACAGGTGTCGACGGGAACAAGTACGGTCGTGAACCTCCGCGAGAGCGAGCCGGGGACGGTGTGAGCCCGACCGGAGAACGACCCGAAGATCCTCCCTGAGCCGCCGATCGAAAGCGAAGGGCGTAGAGGATGCCCAGGCGTTAGTAGAATCGGCCGGGTACGCCCGTTACAGCGCTCAGAGAGGCCCGGAACACAAATCTTCCGGGCAAGTGGGGTGGTACCGCGAGGGCCTCCGATGATCAGGGCCCCCGTCCCCGCAGCGAAGTTCAGCGAAGCTTCGCCCGCGGAGGCGGAGGCTTTTTGCGTGAGGAGGCTTGTATATGTCGTTCGAACAGGTGAGACCGCAGGTCAGCTTCCCCAAACTAGAGGGAGAGATCCTGCAATTGTGGGAGAGGATCGGGGCGTTCGAGAAGTCGGTTGAGCGCCGCCCCGAGGACAACCCTTTCGTCTTCTACGAGGGGCCACCGACGGCCAACGGTCGTCCGGGTTTCCATCATGCCTTAGCGAGGGCTTTTAAGGACCTGATCCCCCGCTACAAAACTATGCGTGGATACCAGGTCGAGCGCAAGGCCGGCTGGGACTGCCACGGTCTCCCCGTCGAGCTGCAGGTCGAGAAAGAGCTTGGCCTCTCCGGCAAGAACGACATCGAAAAGTACGGCGTCGAAGAGTTCAACCGCTTGTGTAGGGAGTCCGTCTTCCGCTACGTCGAGGACTGGCGCGAGATGAGCGCCCGCCTCGGTTTCTGGGTGGACATGGAGAACGCCTACTGGACCCTGGACAACACTTACATACAGAGCGTCTGGTGGGCCCTGAAGCAGCTCTACGATAAAGACCTCCTCTACGAGGACTACAAGGTCACCGCCCACTGTCCCCGTGACCAGACCTCCCTCTCTTCGGCAGAGGTGGCGATGGGCTACGAAACCGTCATCGACCCCAGCATCTACGTGAAGTTCCCCCTTGTAGAGGAGCCGGGCACCAGCCTCCTGATCTGGACAACAACCCCGTGGACCCTTATCTCCAATACCGCCGTCGCTGCGAACCACGACGTCGAGTATGCAACCGTAGCAGTAGACGGCGAGCGCCTGATACTGGCCCGAGATCTCCTGGATAAGGTCCTCGGTGAGGGCGATCATGACGTGCTCTCGACGGCCAATGGCCGCGACCTTGAAGGCAAGAAGTACCACCGTCCGTTCGACTACGTCCCGGTCGAGGAGTCCAAGAATCTATTCACCGTCGTGCTCGGAGACTACGTAACCACAACCGAGGGGACCGGGCTCGTCCACATCGCCCCGGCTTACGGCGAGGACGACGCCCGCCTCGGCCGCCGCTACGGCCTGCCGACGCTGCACCCTGTAAGGCCCGATGGGACTTTCGACGAGCGCGTTGGACCATTTGCAGGCATGTTCGTCAAAGAAGCCGATCCGGGACTCATCGAGGAGCTTAAAGAGAAGGGCCTCCTCTTCCGCGCCGATGAGTACGAGCACCCCTACCCCCACTGCTGGCGATGCGGGACGCCGCTTCTCTACTACGCCAAGAAGGCGTGGTACGCGAGGACGACGGCGGTACTCGAAGATCTCTTGCGGGAGAACGAGAACATAAACTGGATCCCCGAACACATAAAGTGGGGACGCTTCGGGGACTGGCTTCGCAACAACGTGGACTGGGCTCTCTCCCGCGAACGCTACTGGGGCACCCCCCTCCCCATCTGGCGCTGCGAGAACGGCCATACAACCGTCGTAGGTAGCATCGAGGAGCTGAAGGAACGCACCTTTGCCGCCGTCCCCGACGACCTGCACCGGCCGTACGTTGATGAGGTCAAGGTCCGATGCGAGGAGTGCGGCGAAGAGGCGATGCGCGTTCCGGAGGTCTTGGACGCGTGGTTCGACTCGGGGAGCATGCCGTTTGCCCAGTGGGGCTATCCGCACATGGGCAAGGAGAACTTCGAGCGCGCCTTCCCGGCGGACTTCATCTGCGAGGCCGTGGACCAGACGCGGGGGTGGTTCTACTCGCTCCTGGCTACCGCGACCCTGCTCTTCCGGAAGAGTTCGTACAAGACGTGCATGGTGCTCGGGCATGTCCTGGATGCCGAGGGGAAAAAGATGAGCAAGAGTCGGGGGAACGTCATAGACCCCTGGGATATCTTCGAGAAGCAAGGTGCCGACGCCCTGCGGTGGGCGCTCTACACCGCCACGAGTCCCGGCAATCCCAGGCGCTTCAGCGAGGATCAGGTCGACGACGCCGTGCGCAAGTACCTTCTCACACTCTGGAACACCTACTCCTTCTTCGTCACCTACGCGAGGATAGACGGCTTTGAACCAGACAAAGACTTCGTGATGCCGGAGGAGCGGAGCTTGATGGACCGTTGGATCCTCTCCGAGCTACAGCTCACGACGCGTAAAGTCACGGAGGGACTCGACACCTACGACGTTACCGCCGCCGGGCGTTCACTGGGCGAGTTCGTTGACGAACTCTCGAACTGGTACGTCAGGCGCAGCCGCCGGAGGTTCTGGAAAGCCGAGGACGACCTGGACAAAAAGGCCGCCCACTTCACCCTCTACGAGTGCCTCGTCGCCGTCACCAAGCTCAGCGCCCCTTTCACCCCGTTCATAGCCGAGGCTCTCTACCAGAACCTCATCATGAACACCGCCCCTGAGGCGCCCGAAAGCGTGCATCTGGCAGACTGGCCAGAGGTAA
>JAWWQA010000072.1:0-5666 GCA_033854695.1 Rubrobacteraceae bacterium | reverse complement strand
CGATCTTAACGACTCCCTGACATTAACTGATACCTCCATCATCCCCCACGGCGCGGACATCATCCTCGATAGTCGTGTCGAGTATCCAGACGGCACTCCGTGAGCGCCGAACCGTCTCCAGGACAGGTTTCGCACGGGGCGCTCGAAGCCCGTGCTGTCTGGTTCGCCGCACCACGCACGGCAGAATTCCGCTCGGAGAGTGTCCCGCCTCCCGAGCGAGGTGAGGTGCGCATTCGGGCAACCGCTTCGGCCCTGAGCCAGGGGACCGAAATGCTCGTCTACCGCGGTGAAGTCTCTGATGACCTTCCGCTCGACCTACCCACCCTCGCCGGTAACTTCGGGTTCCCGATCAAGTACGGCTACGCTACCGTCGGCCGCGTCCTCGACGTCGGCCCAGGCGTCGAAGACCTCACTCCCGGAGACTCCGTCTTCGCCCATCATCCTCACCAGGACGTGTTTGTGGTGCCAGCGGCTATGCCGGTGCGCCTCCCCGGCGGGCTCGACCCGTTGCTTGGCCTCTTCGCCGCCAATCTCGAGACGGCAATCAACGTAGTCCATGACACTCCGCTCCATCTTGGCGAGACTGCTCTAGTCTTCGGGCAGGGTGTGGTCGGCCTCCTGGTGGCCCAACTGCTCAAGCTCGCCGGCGCGGGCCGGGTGCTTGCCGTCGATCCCGTAGAGAAGCGACGGGAGCTGGCACGCGCCATGGAAGTGGACGAGACGTTCGAGCCTGGCGAGGACTTGCCCAAGCGCGTCCTCGAAACGACTGCCGGGCGGGGTGCCGACGTGGCGGTCGAGGCCAGTGGTTCGGGGGCGGCGCTGCAGACTGCCATAGAAGCCGTCGCGGTCGAGGGGACAGTCGTGGTGGCGTCGTGGTATGGCACGAAGCCCGTAACCCTCTCGCTCGGGGGACACTTCCACAGGGGGAGGGTGAGGATTCGATCCTCGCAGGTCGGGCGGCTGAACCCGGAACTCGGACCGCGCTGGGATCATGCCAGGCGAACGGATACGGTCCTCGGTCTGCTGCCCCGGCTGCGTCTGAAGGAACTCATCTCCCACCGCTTCCCTTTCGAGGAGGCACCATACGCTTACCGGCTCGTGGATGAGCGTCCCGGCGAAGTAGTGCAGGTAATTCTCACGCACGAGCAACTTTAAGGAGGCCCGGATGTACGAAGTCTATGTAGCGGCGCAGTTCGAGGCGGCGCACCGGCTCGTCGGCGATTTCGGACCGGCGACCCGCCTACACGGCCACACCTACCGGATGGAGGTGATCGTACGTGGTCAGCACCTGAAGGAAGACGGAACACTCTACGACATCGGCCAGCTACGCCCGGCAGTCGAAGAACTCGCTGCCTCGCTGCACTACCAGGATCTGAACGAGGTGCCCGACCTCGCGGGTGTGAACACGACGGCGGAAGCTGTAGCTCACTACTGTTGGGACCGGCTCGCTCCGCCTCTGCACAGCCAGGGACTCGATTCTCTAACGGTCAGGATCTGGGAGTCTCCACAAATCTATGCTGCACGCGAAGACTCGCTGGTCTGATGGTCTTTGCGCGTTGCCTTCATCACCGCGACGGTCTACTAAAAAGAGGAGCGGGACATTTTCCGCGTAACTTAGCCAGTCCTTACGCTGATGGGCAAGCGAGCGAAGATCAAATGATGCGTCTAAGCTATCCCCCACAGCCTCACCGTCGTGTCCTTTCTGGCCACCGGATAAAATGGCGGGCGATTTCGAAGACGGAGAGGAGGAAACGTTGTCGGAGCCGCAGGCGAGGCTTCCGCATCTCGATGGGGACATAGCCCGAGTCGAGAAGAAGCTATGGGAGTCCGCCGACCAGTTGCGGGCGAACAGTAACCTGAGCGCGGCGGAGTACTCGGTGCCGGTACTCGGACTGATCTTCTTGCGCTACGCCGACCACAAGTTCGCGGAGGCTCAGAAGGAGCTGGCGGATAAGGTGAGCAGCGGGCGACGTGGTATCGGCAAGGCCGACTACCAGGCGCGGGGCGTCATGTACCTGCCCGAGGAGGCCCGGTTCTCTAACCTGCTGAAGCTCCCCGAAGGGGCGAACATCGGGATGGCCGTCAACGACGCCATGCGAGCCGTCGAGCGGGAGAACGAGGAGCTCAAGGACGTCCTGCCGAAGACCTACAACCGGCTCGACAACACTATCCTCGTCACACTACTCAAGAACTTCTCGGAGATCCCGATGGACGTAGAGGGCGACGTGTTCGGCAGGATCTACGAGTACTTCCTCGGCAAGTTCGCCATGAGCGAGGGCCAGCGGGGCGGCGAGTTCTTCACCCCGACCTCCATCGTCCGGCTCATTGTAGAGATCATGGAACCCTATCATGGGCGAATCCTCGACCCGGCTTGCGGCTCGGGCGGCATGTTCGTCCAGAGCGCTCGCTTCGTCGAGAACCACCGGATGAACCCGAACGCGGAGATCTCCGTCTACGGTCAGGAACGGGTCGCCGCGACCGTGAGGCTGTGCCGGATGAACCTCGCCGTCCACGGTCTCTCCGGAGACGTAAGACAGGCCAACAGCTACTACGAGAATGCTCACAACTCCCTGGGCCGCTTCGACTTCGTGATGGCCAATCCTCCGTTCAACGTCAACGGGGTGGATAAGGAGAAGATCAAGGACGATTCCCGCTACCCCTTCGGGATGCCGCGCCCCGACAACGCGAACTACCTCTGGATCCAGGAGTTCTACAGCTCCCTGAACGAGAGGGGCCGCGCCGGCTTCGTCATGGCGAACTCCGCTTCCGACGCCCGCGGCAGCGAGCTGGAGATCCGCAAACGGCTCATCGAGTCTCGCGTCGTGGATGTGATGGTTGCCGTCTCTTCCAACTTCTTCTACACGGTCACGTTGCCTTGCACCCTCTGGTTCCTCGATAAGGGCAAGAGAAGTACCAACCGCGAGGACAAGGTGCTCTTCATAGACGCCCGGCAGATCTACCGCCAGATAGACCGCGCTCACCGCGACTTCACTCCAGAGCAGATAGAGTTCCTCGCCAACATCGCCCGCCTCTACCGGAGCGAGGAACCCGAGACGGCGAACGGCAGCCAAGAACTAATGCGAGAGCACTTCCCAGATGGCATCTATACCGACGTGCCAGGACTCTGCAAAGTCGCGACGCTCTCCGAGGTCGAGGAGCAGGGCTTCAGCCTCAACCCCGGACGCTACGTTGGTGTGGCCGCCCGGCCTGAGGAAGACTTCGTCTTCACCGAGCGGCTGGAGGAGCTGAACGAGGAGCTCGAAGTCCTCAACCTCGAGGCACGGGAGCTGGAGGAACGGATAGCTCAGAACGTGGCAAAATTACTGGAGCAGGGACCGTAAGAACCACGACGAGGAGCTGTGATGGAAATAGACGAAGAGATTTACCGGGAGGCGCAGCGTCTACCCGAGCCTATCGCCCGCGAGGTCTTGGACTTCATCGGTTACCTGGAGCTGAAGCATGGGCTCGCTGACGCGAAGGTCCAGGATCTAAAGTACGCGCAGCAGGCGGCGATGGCGCACGTCTGGGACAACCCGGATGATGAAGTGTGGAATGACGTGTAACCGCGGCGAGATCCATATGATCGGTGTGGCGAAATTACTGGGGCGGAGTTAGATGCCCAAAGAGGAGAAGCTCATGCGTACCGTCCACAAAAAGATCGTCATGGATGAAGCGCGGAACCCTATTGCTGTGCAGATAGATTACGAGGACTGGCTGGAGATCGAGCGGTTGCTGAAGATGCAGCGACCAGAAGAAAAGCCGACCGAGAACCAACAGGACGATTTTGAGGTATTGGCGGATAAGCTTGGTGAGGCGTGGCAGGGTGGGGATGGCTTGGAGTACCAGACCCGTTTGCGAGAGGAATGGGAAGACCGGTAGTGGAATTGCTGCTAGATTCCACGATCCTGATCGACCGCTTTAACAAGATCCCCGAGGCAAAGAAGTATCTCGCCGATACCAGAGGCAAGGCAGCCATATCCGTCGTCACGAGGGCGGAAGTTCTAACTGGTTTCGACGCCTCCCTTCGGGCCGTGGCAATCAGGTTCTTAGACTACTTTCCTCTGCTGGAGATCATGAAGCCTATCGCCGATCTTGCCGCGAACCTGCGTCGTGAGCACAACTGGAAGCTGCCCGACGCATTTCAAGCCGCGCTCGCGAACCATCACGGTCTCAGGCTGGTAATGCGCAATACCAGAGACTTTTCACCACAGCGGCACGATTTTGTCGTGGTGCCTTACACGTTGGGATCGGAGCGTTAGAAGTTGCATGGGTGGGAACTCGAGGAGCGAATAGCGGAGAATACGGAGGGCCTGCGGTAAGGAGGTACAGCGGTGACGACACCCGAACAACCCGAAAACGAGTCCATCTACCAGATCAAGGTTACGCTCGAAGGTAGCGATTCCCCGATCTGGCGTCGGGTCCAGCTCTCCGGAGATGCCACCCTCGAAGAGCTGCATTACGTCGTCCAAGTCGTAATGGACTGGGAGAACTACCACATGCACCAGTTCCTCGCAGGCGGCAGGAGCTACGGTTTAGACGAAGACTATATGCCCGACCCGGAGAGCGAGCGAACCGCCACGTTGCGCCAGGTTGCGCCCAGGCCAGAGGACCGGCTCCTGTACGAGTACGATTTCGGCGACAGCTGGGAGCACGACGTAGTGGTGGAGAATATCCTGCCGCCGGAGGAAGGCGTGCGCTACCCGGTCTGCGTCGGAGGAGAGCTCGCCGCCCCACCCGAGGACTGCGGCGGCATCTGGGGCTATTACGATCTGCTGGAGGCGATCCAGGACCCGGATCATCCCGCGCACGAAGAGATGCTCGAATGGCTAGAAGGAGACTTCGACCCGGAAGCCTTCGATCTGGACGAGGTCAACCGAAAGTTGGAAGCTTTGCGATGAGAGCTGCGTCTATAAGAAAGCGCATCAGCGAGAACGTAGCCAGGTGGCTGGAGCAGACTACGTGACCATAACTAACCTTGGTCAACAGACGCTTGCCAAGGTGTGCGAGCTAATAGTGGACTCAACACAAAACGGCTCCAACACAGGGTACGGGATACCCTGTGATAAGGACACCCAACATCGGCAGGGGGCGATTTATTCTTGAGAACGTAAAGAGAGTTGCGGAAGAAACTTACAAAGCATGGACGCGACGGGCTGTTCCTCGCGACAACGACTTGATCTTGGCTCGGGAAGCCCCCGCTGGTAACGTGGCCATTATTCCTACAAATCTTAAGGTATGCTTTGGCCAGAGAACTGTTCTACTGAGACCAGATCAGAATAAGATCGATCCCCACTATCTCTTGTACTTCCTACTTGGCGACGAAGTTCAAGACAAGATTCAGTCACTTTCGACCGGTGCAACTGTGCCCCATCTGAACATGAAGGACATAAGGGAGCTTACGCTTCCCACCCTTCCTCTCCTCAGCACCCAACGCAAAATCGCCGCCGTCCTCTCCGCCTACGACGAGCTCATCGAGAACAACACCAGGCGCATCGAGATCCTGGAGGAGATGGCACGGGCGCTCTACCGCGAGTGGTTCGTCCACTTCCGCTTCCCCGGCCACGAAAAGCTCCCGCGCATCGCCTCGCCGCTCGGCGGCATCCCCCAAGGCTGGGAGTTGAAGCGCGTGCCTGAGTGTGCGGACATTAACCCGCGCGTGGCTGTCC
>JAWWQA010000071.1:0-3104 GCA_033854695.1 Rubrobacteraceae bacterium | reverse complement strand
TAACATTATTCACATCGCGAAGCTCGAGTTCTTGGCTCTTTTATCGAGAAAATCGAGAAAACCCGGTTTCCATATATTTCCCTGAAGCAACAAAAAGATTGCGAAAATATTACGAAAATGTTACGGTCCGCGCCGTCACATAACGTTGCGCCGCAGAAGGAGAGTTTTTAGTGAAGAGAGCATCGCTGATCGTGTGCTTCTGGGCAGCCTTATTCGTGTCTTTCGCTATAATCAACGCAGACGCGCTCCCTGATGGCGCTACCGATGGCATCGTTGGGTTCGGAGCCTCGCAGGGCAGCGCAGCTCCTCAGGGCAGCGCAGCTCCTCAGGGCAGCGCGGCTCCTCAAGACAGCGCAGCTCCTCAGGACAGTGTCGCTAATAGCCAGACCATGATGGCTTCTTACTACGACTACTCGCACGCGGGCAACATGACGGCCAACGGCGATATCTTCAATCCGGACGGATTTACTGCCGCCCACCGGACAATGCCGTTTGGCACGCAGCTGCTTGTGAGCCACGGTGGCAACTCCGTCCAGGTCACCGTCAACGACAGAGGTCCCTACGTCGAGGGGATCGACCTTGATCTATCTCAGGCGGCGGCCGAGACTATAGGTTTGATGGACCTCGGCGTCGCTCCGGTAGAGGTCACGGTTTTGTAGCTCACCAGCATTTCAGCTTGTCAGCTTTTTTCGGCCGTTTGGCTCGCACCCAGCCAGCACATTACGGAACGGCTCCCGGTAGAAACGCTCTGGGTAAACGATTCGCCCATTGCCGCGAGGCAACTAACCCGCGCCTTCTTGCTGACCGGCTACTTCCGGCAGGTACGACGGACGAGAGCGCTCAAAGGATTCGAGATCTGCCTCGTGCGTAAGCGTCATGCCGATGTCGTCGAGGCCGTTCAGGAGCCGGTAGCGGGTGAAGTCGTCCATCTCGAACTTCTCCTCTACGCCTGGTCCGGTTACGGCACGCTCTTCGAGGTCCACGGTTATTACGGCCTCGGGGTCGTTTCTTACGGCGTCGAGGAGCTTCTTTACGGTCTGCTCGGGTAGCTCTACCGCGAGCAGACCGATCTTCGCGCAGTTGTTCTTGAAGATGTCGGCGAAGGAGGGGGCGATGATCGCGCCGAAGCCGTAGTCCTGGAGGGCCCACGGCGCGTGCTCGCGGCTGGAACCACAGCCGAAGTTCTCTCCCGCGAGAAGCACGACCGCGCCTTCGTGCTCGGGGCGATTCAGTACGAAGTCCGGGTCCTCACGCCACTCAAAGAAAAGGAATTGCCCAAAGCCGGTACGCTCGATACGTTTGAGGGCGTCGCTAGGTATGATCTGGTCGGTGTCCACGTCGGAGTGGCCCAGGGGGAGCGCCTTACCGGAGACGCGCTTTACGGGATCCATCAGTTCACCTCCACGGGGATGCCAAGTTCCGAGGGCGAGGCGAAGCGGCCCATTACCGCCGTCGCGGCCGCGACTACGGGGCTCACGAGATGTGTCCTTCCGCCCTTGCCCTGCCGTCCCTCGAAGTTGCGGTTCGAGGTCGAGGCACAGCGCTCGCCAGGCTGCAGAATGTCGGGGTTCATACCGAGGCACATAGAGCAGCCCGCGTTCCGCCACTCGAAGCCGGCCTCCGTAAAGACCTCGTCGAGCCCCTCTTCCTCGGCCTGCTTCTTGACGCGCATGGAGCCGGGGACGACGAGCGCGCGAATGCCTTCCTTAACCTTGTGTCCCTCCAGAACGGCAGCGGCGGCGCGGAGGTCTTCGATGCGGGCGTTGGTGCATGAGCCGAGGAAGACGGTGTCTACGTCGATCTCCCGTATCGGAGTACCCGGCTCGAGCGCCATATACTTCAAAGCACGCTCGTGGCCGTCGTTCTGGGGCTCGGGAACTTCGCCGTCGAGCGGTACCGTCTGCGCCGGGGTAGTACCCCAGGAGACATACGGCACGAGGTCCTCGGCCTGTATAACGACTTCCTTGTCGAACTTCGCGCCCTCGTCGGTCGCGAGCGAGCGCCACTCTTCGACGGCCCGGGTCCAGTCTTCGCCCTTTGGAGCGTACTCTCTTCCCTCGAGGTACTCGAAGGTCGTCTCGTCGGGAGCGATGAGACCCGCCCTCGCGCCGCCTTCGATGGACATGTTGCAGACTGTCATCCGGCCCTCCATCGAGAGGGAGCGTACCGCCTGGCCACGGTATTCGATCACGTGCCCGACTCCGCCGCCGGTTCCGATGCGGTTGAGGATGCCGAGCATGAGGTCTTTGGCGGTGACGTCCGCGGGCAGCTCACCTTCGACCGTCACGGCCATCGTCTTGGGCCTGCGCTGCGGGAGCGTCTGCGTCGCGAGGACGTGCTCGACCTCGCTGGTACCGATGCCGAAAGCCAGAGCCCCGAAAGCGCCGTGGGTCGCAGTATGGGAGTCGCCGCAGACGATGACGAGCCCCGGCTGGGTGAGGCCCATCTCGGGACCGATGATGTGTACTATACCCTGGCCAATGGAGCCCCACGCATGGAGCTGAACGCCGAACTCCTCGCAGTTCTTTTGCAAAGCCTCCATCTGCCTGGCCGAGACCTCGTCCTTTATAGGGAGCCCGATGCCTGTAGTTGGGACGTTATGGTCCATCGTCGCGAGCGTGAGGTCAGGGCGCCGCACCTTGCGACCCGCGAGCCTCAATCCCTCGAATGCCTGCGGGGAGGTTACTTCGTGGACGAGATGCAGATCCACGTAGAGGAGATCCGGCTCCCCCTCAGCCCTCCGCACCACGTGCTTCTCCCAGACTTTCTCTACCAACGTCTTCGGATGACTCATACTCTCTCCTTCAAATCGCCCTGTGGCAAAACTTCCTCCTCGCGCCCCCAACCGGCCGGGCCAGTGATTGCAGTTGCTCGTTCGTCTCCGGCCAGCGCTTCCGGCCCGAAACGGCGCGCCAGGATGTTCAGGCGCACGTAGTCCATGATTAGCACCCCTCCCGCCGCCGCCACGAGCTGCACGGCTACGGCTGCGGCGAAAGGCTCATGCTCGCCTTCAGGCAACGATGCCAGGTGTTGGCCTAAAACCGCCGCCTTGAGGAAACGGGTCAGCTCGTCTATCGAATCGAACTCCGTAGCCTCCTCGTGCA
>JAWWQA010000070.1:0-3930 GCA_033854695.1 Rubrobacteraceae bacterium | reverse complement strand
ACGTAGTAGCGGCACAGTTTCGGATCATGGATCGGGAAGGGTACGATCGAGAATGCCTGAGGGCGTAGTCCTTCGTCGAGCAAACTGTCGCGGATCATCAGCGTGCGTTCGAGGTAGGTGAACGGGTTGGACTCTGGCTCGTGCCGATGAGCGCTGGAATCCTCAGCCTGGATCCACGTCGGGTCGGGGTTCGTTATCCCGACGACCAGGTGCCGGCACCGGCCCTTGGCACGGAGGACGTACTCCAGGTGCCCGTTGTGGAACGGCTGGAAACGCCCGTGCACGCAACCCCACTCGAGAGACGACTCTCCATCGGGACGTTCGACTATCTCCCGGGCAGCCAGGTCGAGCTCTTGATTCGACCCGCCATTCTCCGTCCGAGGTACGTGCGGAGTCATGCGTCTCGGGGCGTCTCCGTTTGGGATACACCCCTATAGAACCACGGTTCGCCTGTCGAAGGGACACCGAGTGGCGTGGTGGGAATCGGCCTGGCTCCAAGGAAATGGGCCCGGTCCGCATGACAGAGCAGGTAAGGCAGCAGGTCAGGGGCTCCGAGCTGGCCGAGACCGCCCCTGGTCGCCGAACGCTCGTCGAAGGACGACGCCCCGTCGACACGGACGTGCGGGCCCCGGACCAGCAGCGGCACCGAATCACCCCAGTGGACAGTGCGGCCGCCCACCGGGGTACAGTGGTCGGAGGTTACGCACAGCACGAGGCGATCCTGGGGAACCTCGAGGAGAGCCTCCAGGCCTCGGTCAAGCTCCTCGATTACGCCGACTTTCGAGGCGAGGTCGCCGGTGTGCGAGGCATCGTCGGCCGCCTTGGCGTGTGCGTGGGAAAACCCCGTCTCCCCGGAACTCAGTAACGCTAGCGATCGTTCGAGCTTACTCGCGATGTCTTCGGCTGGATTCTTCAGGCCGGTGTCCACGAGGGCAGCTGAGAGCCCAGAGCGTATAAACCCGAGCCCGATCAGCCGGGCCAGCCCACGCATCACGCGCGTAGAAGCCACGATGGTGCCGGTCGTGCCGGTCAGTTCCTCAAATGCCGGCAGGTCCTCGTAGGTCCCGGTCCACTTGCTGACCACGAGGTGCCCGGAGCGGGGAGCCCCGAACGTCTCGGCCGCCTCGCCGAGGAAGCGGTCCAGCGCGTCAGCCGTCTGAGCCGCCGCCTCGGGCCTGCTGGCCGAAGTCGTGGGTCTCGGCCGCAGCACGGGTAGGGCTGTGAAGAAGAAAGGATCCGAGTCGGTAACCTCGCCGCAGGGGGCCATGGGGGCGTTGCCCTGAAGGATGCGTAGAACGGCCTCACCTTTTGGGAGTGGGAAGACCTCGAAGCGGTAGCCTGTTGGCCCATCCTCCCATCCGTTCAGCTTGGCGTAGCCGGCCGGGGCATCCTCGAAGGCCTCACCATAACCGCCCACGACGCAGAAGCCTCCGGCAGCCCGGCGAACTACCCTGCGCAGGGCCAGGAAGCTGAAAGCGTCGTTGGGGGTGCAGGGGACATCGTGGCCAAGAGCTTCGAGGCAGGCCCTGCCCGGGAAGCGGTAACCATCGTACCCGAAGAGCCTAAAGTGGGAGAGCTCGGTGCTAGGCACCCTTCCTGGCCCCAGGGGGTAGTAAAAGCCGCTCTGTCCCTCGAGGGCGAGCCGGTCCATTACTGGCGTACTCGCTGCCTCGAGCGGGGTGCGGCTACCCAGTTCGCTATAGGGGCGATCCGCCATCCCGTCCAGGATGACGAGCAGTATAGGCACTGGTTCCTCCCTGAACACACCCATCGCTCTACCGCCCTGGCCCGCGGGCTCCTTACCTTTCGTTCCTCAAGAGGCCGAGCGAGCGGGCGATCTCACGGCGTTGGATCTCAGCCGTACCCCCGGGGATACGGAGGTTGCGCGCCACCCGGAAGATGTGCTCGAGGCCGGTCGAGCGTAGCAGCCCCACCCCTCCAAAGACCTGGATGGCTACGTCGGAGGCCTCGAGCAGGCATTCCTCGGCGAGTAGCTTTATCGCAGAGAAGTTCGCTCGCGTGGCGACGTCGGGGCGCTCCCAGGGGGACATATCGTCGAGCTCGGCCAGGAGCCTGTCACACGCGACCCGCGCCGTCCAGGTGCGCCGGTAGGCCTCGCTGATCTGGTATGCCACCTGCTCGAAGGAGCCAATGGGCTTACCGAAAGCTTGGCGCTCCTTGGCGTACTCGAGCGCACGGCCCAGGCAATGTCGAGCCAACCCCACGCACATACCGGCGCGGCGCGCCCTGGTCCAGTTCACCCAACGCATCGGTACACTCAAGTTCTCTGAGGGTTCGCCGAGCACCATGTCGAGCGGAATACGACAGTCCTCGAAGGTCAGCGAGCCGGTCTGCCCATCATCCATGATGGTCTGTTGGATCGAACCGCGGACGAAGCCCGGAGTGTCTCCGGGGACCAGAAAGACGCCGAATTTGCTATCATCGGTCCGGGCGACGACCTGGATGATCTCGGCGAAGGGAGCGTTCGTTATCAGGTGTTTATAACCCCTGATGATCCAATCGTCGCCCGAACGCCGCGCGACCGTATTCAGATTCCTCGCATCCGACCCCGCTTCCGGCTCGGTCTGGGCGAAGGCGGTGGTTATCTCGGCCCGCATGAGTGGTTTTACGAATTCCTCGACCGCACGGTCGGTGGCCTCCTCGACCATGGGACTCGGTCCGTCGGTCCAGCCAAGGATCCACTGCTGACCGCGGAAGCCACGCAGGAAGACCTCCTCTTGAAGGTACATCGAGGCGTGCAGGGAAGTGTTACGGCCGCCGAGACGCTTTGAGACATGCGGGGCATAGAGCCCGGCTTCGGCGCCCAGGCGGTGCACGGAGCGTTTGAGTTCGCGGACATGTTTAGCAAGGCTCCCGTCCGGATTCAGGCTCGGCTCGTTCCTGTGGTTCCGTCCATGCTCGTCGATCAAGTCCTCTACCGAGCCGTCAAGCAGAGCGCGCGCCTTCTCGATTAGCGGCAAGGCCTCGTCTATCGGAACGTCGAACTTCATCTGCGTACTCTCCTTCGTTGCTCACGTGGCCGGCGAGAGAAATCCGCTTACGCCCACGAACCAAGGCCTGTGGTGTCCTCCAACAGCTCCCTGGCTTCGACAGCGAAGAGATGCGGCACCAAGATATTCCTCGGGCCGGCAGAGAGGAAATCCGGTACGTCGAAGCCACCACCCCTTTGTATTAGCGCCGGAATACCGACCTCATCTAGCAGCCCCTTCATCACGAGAGCCAGGGTCTCGTTTGGGGCTGCCGCGACTTTAACCCACTCTTCCACAGCTGCATTCTCCTGGCGAGAGTGTACTGCGGATCTGCGTGTATGCCCAAAGCACGTCTGAGTTCCCGAGAATATTGGATGCAACCAGCCCCTAATATGCGCAAGCTCTTTTAGCTACTCGCTCGGGGGGAAGGGACCTCGCCACTCCGAAAAAGAACACAGGAAGACGGAAGATATGAGACGGATAGTTGTTCTAATGGCTTCGGTGGTTACACCGTAGAATGTTCTTCGTACGCATCTGGATAGGAGGAGCTATGCTCGTCAGAATACCGAGGTCAAACCGTGACTGCCTCTGAGGTCCAAATCGTTAAGGCCTGGCACGAGGCCCTGAACGACGGCGATGTCGATCGCCTGGTGACGCTATCGTGTCCAGACATCGAGGTGGGTGGTCCTCGTGGTAGCGGCCACGGCGTGCAGCTACTCCGTGAGTGGGTAGATCGTGCAGGCATCTACCTCGAACCCCAGCGCATCTTCCACCGGGCGGACACGGTGGTCGTGGAACAGAAGGCGCAGTGGTGCTCCGCAGACACCGGGCAGGTGACCGGCAGCCAGATCGTGGGCTCCGTCTTCGTAGTTCGCAATGGCCGGATCGTGCGCGTGATGCGCTACCCTGACCTCGCGAGCGCCTTACGTGCTGGGAACCT
>JAWWQA010000069.1:0-3989 GCA_033854695.1 Rubrobacteraceae bacterium | reverse complement strand
TCGCAAAGAAAGATGCGGCATTCCGTATGCTCGGCGAGCGGACACACGGCTCCGTGCGTGTTCTGCGCAAGCCTTTCCTTCCCGACGATCTGGTCTCCATGGCCCGGCAACTCGTCAAACGCAAGTCCCTGATCTAAGAGAGCGACGGTCCGTGAGGGCCATCGTCGTTGGCTGGGGCATCGGCGGGTTGACGGCGGCGATTGCTATAGGTCGGATCGGTATTGAGGTCGTAGTATTCGAGCGAGCAGACGAGCTGCACGAGATCGGGGCGGGCATCTCCTTGTGGGCGAACGCGATGAAGGCTTTGAAGAGCGTGCAGCTGCGGCAGATGGAGACGCTCGCCGATTACGAGGCGTAGCGACCGTGTAGCCCGGGGAACCATGCTCGTGGGCTGCCACACGTTCTGGGGACGATCTAGTGTTAGGATCTATGCTTTACGAGCTTATGTTCGAGAGTAGGTTTTAGCGTTTGGGACTGAGTAAACGCCGGAAAACTCTCATAACACTGGCCACGCTCATCGGGACGTTCCTGGCGGCTCTCGACTCGACCGTGGTCGGGACGGCCATGCCGACGATTATAGGGGAGCTTGGAGGGCTGCCGCTCTACCCGTGGGTCTTCGCCTCGTACCTTCTGGCCGCTACCGTGACCGGCCCCATCTACGGCAAGCTCTCAGACACCTACGGCCGCAAACCGATGTACCTGGTAGGGATCTCGCTCTTCCTGCTCGGAAGCGTACTCGCAGGTACCTCCGAGAGCATAGGCGGGCTCATAGCTTTTCGAACGCTACAGGGCCTCGGTGCGGGAGCGGTCCAGCCGGTGGCGATCACCATCGTAGGCGACATCTTCGAGCTGGAGACCAGGGCCCGCATCCAGGGGCTCTTCGGGGCGGTGTGGGGAATCTCTGCGATCCTTGGTCCCGCCGCCGGCGGCTTCATAACCGACTACATCTCCTGGCGCTGGGTCTTCTACGTGAACGTCCCCTTCGGCCTCGTCGCCGGTATCCTACTCGCCGCGACCCTCACAGAGACCTTCGAGCCGCGCCGACGCCGGCCAGATTACCTCGGCACAACACTACTTACCGGCGGCCTCGTCGCGGTGCTGCTGGCGCTCCTCGGTAGAGAAGGCGGCGCACCCTCCTTCTCTGCCCCGACGCTCGCGCTCTTCTTCGGTGGGTTAGCCGCCCTGGCGCTCTTTGTCGTCGTGGAAGGGCGGGCCGAGGACCCCATAGTTCCCCTGGAGCTCTTCGCCGACCGGTTATTCACGGTGGCGGTGTTCGGCAACCTCGCTCTCGGCGGCGTGCTCTTCGGCGTCTCGGTGTACGTGCCCCTCTTCGTGCAGGGTGCCTTGGGGGGTACGGCACTGACGGCGGGGGCCGTGGTAGCCCCACTCTCAATTGGCTGGCCCATCGCATCCTTCGTCGGGGGACGTATGCTCCTAGTGACTGGCTACCGCGCGACGCTACTCCTGGGCTCAGGGTTCATGGCTCTGGGAGCGGGACTGTGCATACCGATGGGACAATCGACGCCTTTGTGGTACGTAGTACTCGCCGTCTTCGTCATCGGTCTTGGCCTGGGGTTCACCAGCACGAGCTACCTGGTGAGCGTCCAGAACGCAGTTCCCTGGAACCGGCGGGGCATCGCAACCTCCTCGGTAGTGTTCTTTCGGACCGTCGGTGGCTCCGTCGCTGTAGCCGTGATGGGCGCTCTCCTGAACGCTTCTTTGGGCGCCCGCTACGAGGCTGCCGTCGAGAAGGCCTCCGGGGGCGACGAAAGCCTCTCCGGCCTGCTTGCCGACCCGAACGCTCTCCTGCAACCCGCCCTGCGCGAGAGCATACCCGCCGACTCCTATGCCGAGCTAGCCGCCGCCCTTGCCTCGGCGCTCTCGCCGGCGTTTTGGGTAATCTTCGCGCTTGGCATTTCGGCTGTGGTCGTGGCGATCTTCTTCCCCGGTGGCCACGCCAAAGACCTCGGTAACAGGGAGGACGATCATGAGTGACCCCACCCGCGAGCTCACCCTCGATGAGATGCCACACCCACCGCTGTACAGGCTCGTAGATGAAGAGGGACGGGACGTGTACGGGGAGACGGAGGTCGGCGGCGAGCCAGCGAAGAAGGTCGGAACTCTCTTTGCCGATCGAGGCG
This sequence comes from Rubrobacteraceae bacterium, assembly GCA_033854695.1. Lineage (GTDB taxonomy): Bacteria > Actinomycetota > Rubrobacteria > Rubrobacterales > Rubrobacteraceae > Rubrobacter_F. The sequence goes on along the minus strand of JAWWQA010000069.1, from coordinate 1,848 downwards.
TAGCCGAAGAGTTCGCCGTTCGGGCAGCAGAGTTTGGACTGGACGCTCTGGCCGGGAGTTCGGTGCAAGAGCTAAAGGAATGGGGGGCGGTCGAAGCGTACGCTGGTGGAGGGCAGGATTACGTGATCTTTGTCTCCGAAAGAGGCAGTGCCCTCTTCCACGCCGGAGACGTTGCACACCTCGCTGCCGAGAGGGCCGGGGAGATCCCCCTTCCGCTCTACCTTATAAGCGACGAGAAGGGCGAGGCGCCCCTGATCTCCGTCGAAACCGAGGAGGGGGAGGTGCTCGTCGCGGCTCTCTTCAGCACGCCCGAGAAGGCGCACGCTTTCCGCAAGAGGGACACTCATCTGAACCTACCCGATGGGCTCGGTACTATAGACGATGCGGACGGCTTGAGACGGCACGCTCTCGTAGCCCGTCAGGCCGGAGCAGATTATGCAGTCGTTGACCCCGAGGCAGGAACCACCGACGCGATCCCGGTAGAGGAGCTGATCCGTTGAAGGTGAGGCACTCTCCCAGGAGGCCCATCCTTGGCGTGGACGTGGACTCGACCGTCTGGGACTTGACCACCTGGGTCTGCCAGGCCGTCAGCGATGTAACCGGCGAGCGCCTCGATCCCCAGTCCATAACCACCTGGACCCACGTCTTAGACGCCTACGGCGAGGAGGCGGCGATGGAGGTCTACGAACGAGCCCTCTCGCCCCAACGGGTCCACGAACGCGAACCCTACCCGGGCTCGGCCGAGGTACTTCGCCGTCTCCAGAGAGATGGAATAAAGATCCACTTTATCACCCATAACTGGGACCCGGAGGCAATGGCACCGCACCTCGAGCCCTGGCTCAAGAAGCACTTCGGCCCGGATGTCGCCCTGACCGTAACCACCGAGGACAAGTTGGACATCCTGGGCGCTCTGGGCGCCTTTGGCATGGTAGACGACCGTCCGAAGACCATCGCCAGCGTTGCCGATGCCGGGCTCTGGGCCGCGACTATGCTCCAACCCTGGAACCGCAAACTCGTCGCCGCAAGAGCTGACGTTTATGGCTTCGCCAGCTGGCACGAGGTTCTAGATCTCCTGCCGGCTTTGCCTGACGGCGCGAACAGCAGTTGAATGCGATAAGTTCTCGTGGCTCTCACAGAACTCCCGACCCTCGAAACGGAGCGCCTGATCCTGCGCAAGATGACGCGTGACGATGCCGAAGCCGTGTTCGCCTACGCCTCGGACCCTGAGGTGTCGCGCTATACGCTTTGGGACACCCACCGCTCAGTCGAGGACTCGAGAGCCTTTCTGGAGCTTGCGGTCGGTAATTACGAGGGCGGCGGGTCTCTTGACTGGGGTATTGTGTACAAGGGTGACCACCGCTTCGTGGGTGTGTGTGGGTTCGTAAACTGGAGTCCTGAGCATGCTCGCGCGGAGATGGGTTACGTCCTTCATAAGGATTACTGGGGGAGGGGCCTCGTGCCCGAAGCCGTACGAGCCATGATACGGTTCGGCTTTGAAAGGATGAAGCTCCGTCGCATCGAAGCTCGCTGCATCGCCGAAAATACCGGTTCTGCCCGCGTGATGGAGAAGGCCGGGATGACTTACGAGGGCACGCTCCGCCAGCGGGAGTACATCAAGGGCGCCTACCGGGATATGAAGATCTACTCGATCTTGAGCAGCGAGTTTCGTGGGCGCTAGAGGTCAGCGACGGCTGGGATAATCTTCTCGCCAAACATTTCGAGCGGCTTTATCTCGTGAACGTTAGGCATGTTGAAGATGAGGTGCTGGATACCAGCCTCGCTCAGCTCGCGGCACAGCCCGATCATCTCTTCCACCGTCATGCCGTCAGGTGCGAGGTTGACGGTTCC
>JAWWQA010000068.1:0-4021 GCA_033854695.1 Rubrobacteraceae bacterium | reverse complement strand
ACGCTAGTAACAAACGAGGCTCAACCAACGTGCCCCTTGGTACCGAGAAACTGCGCGTGCTGGGGTCATAGGCGACGGGACTATAGAGGAGGAAGAAGTTCGAGGACGGCCCCGTCGGAGTCGGTACGATCTCCGTAGCTCTCAGCGAGGCACGCGACACGGTGGAGGACGTCTACGAGCCATACCTCTTGCAGAGTAGCCTCATCCAGCGCACCAGCCATGGCCGCGTTGCCACCCGCCGCGCCTACGACCATCTGGGCCTCCCTCTGCCGCGCTAGGAGCGCTCGACCAACAGGGCTGCCGGGCGGCACCCGGCCCCGGTTATGCGGTGGCAGCGGACCTCCGACTTACCACCGGCTAGGGAGACGATGACGTGGAAGGAGCCCGGGTAGGCGGCCAGCGCCAGGTCCCGGGTAGAGGGCTCCGCGGGGGTGCACGGGTGGGAGTGGTAGGTCGCGGTGAGGTCCAGACCTGCCTCCCTTATCTTCCGCATGGTGGCGAGCTGTTCCTCTGGTTGCATCGTGAAATTGCGGGTCGGGTCCTCGGCTGCGTTGGCCACACGGTAGGCCCGCACCGCGCGGTTCCCCTTCCCGGCTAGCCAGCCGCAGACCTCGTCGGGCGTCTCCTCCTTTGCGTGGGCTACGATCTCCCCGATCAGCTCGTTCGGTAGCACGAGCATGAGCGGTTCCTCTTCCGGTGCCGATGCGGTGATGGGGTGGTTGCAGCCGATAATGTTGCTCCCGAAGGCCGCCTCTGCTTTCCCGGACTTACGCCGGTACGCCCCGGGTTGGGCTCGAAGGGTGGGCCACTGCGCTGACGGGCATCCTACCCGCGAGGTAGGCGAGCCTGCCGGCCCTTACGCCGAGTCTCATGGCCTCAGCCATGCGCGGGGGATCGTCGGCCCGGGCGACGGCTGTGTTGATGAGGGCGGCGTCCGCGCCCAGCTCCATCGCGAGCGCCGCGTCGGAGGGTACGCCTATTCCGGCGTCCACTACCACGGGCACGGAGACGCGCTCCACTATCCTGGTTATGCTCGCCCAGTCCACCATGCCCTGTCCGGAGCCTATCGGGGAGCCGAGCGGCATGACGGTGGCGGCCCCGGCCTCCTCCAACCGCAGGGCGGCGACAAGATCCGGGCTGGTGTAGGGGAGGACGACGAATCCCTCCTCCACCAGCAGCTTCGTGGCCTCGACCGTCGCCGCAGTGTCGGGCCAGAGGGTGTCCCGTTCGCCGATGATCTCCAGCTTGAGCCAATTGGTCCCGGTTGCCTCTCGTGCCAGGCGGGCCATCTTGAGCGCTCCTTCTACGTCGGTCGCCCCGGCGGTGTTCGGAAGCAATCGGTAGCGCGAGAGATCGAGGTGCTCCAGGATCGAGCCTTCCTCCGGGGCGTTCATGTATCGGATGGCCACCGTGACCATCTCGGTGCCCGAGTTTTCGAGCGCGGCGTTCATCGTTTCAAGGTCCGGGTACTTTCCGGTACCGAGGATGAGCCGGGATGAGAAACACTCGCCGGAGATGACGAGGTCGTCCTCCCCGCCGCCCCCGGCGACGGCGCGCACGACCTCCACTTCGTCCCCTTCTTGCAGCCTGCGGTCTTCCCACTCTTCTCGCCGCAGCACCTCTCCATTAACCGCGACGACTACTGCTTTCTGGGGCATGTTCCGCTCCTCGAGCAGGGCTCGGACGGTCGGACGCGGTGCTTCGATCTGCGTTAGTTCCTGGTTTATGGTCAGGTTCATCTCGCTCCTTTGATATTCTTTGTCGAGAACGTGTGTCGGGGGCGGTGTGGGGAGGAGTCCAGTGCCTGGCGGAGCCTCTTCGCAGCGAGCCGGGGGTCGCGGGCTGCCATGATGGTCGAGATGACAGCTATCCCGCTCGCCCCGGTGGCGAGTACCTCGTCGACGTTGGACTCGTCTACCCCGCCGATAGCCAGGACCGGCACCTCGACGGACTCCACGATCTCGGCCATCTCCCGCACCCCGCGTGGGGGCAGGCCGGGCTTGGAGGTGGTGGGGTACACGTGTCCGAAGGTCACGTAGTCCGCGCCGGCATCCACCGCCTCGCGGGCAGCCCGGAGGCCGTGGACAGAGCATCCCAGCAAGGGTTTCTCCCCGAGGAGCTCGCGTGCGACCTCGGGCGGCAGGCTCTTCGCTGCGAGGTGGACGCCGTCCGCGCCGCTCGCCAGAGCCACGTCTACCCGGTCGTTGACCAAGAGGTTTCCGCCGGTCTCCCTCGCAAGGGGGAGGAGCTCTAGGACTGTCTCGTACAACTCGCGCGCAGGACCGCTCTTTTCGCGTACCTGCACGCAGTCGATCCCTCCCAAGAGGGCCTCCTGGACCACTCGGGACAGGTTGCCGCCCCGGGCTCTCTTGCGGTCGGTTACGAGGTGTATCTGAAAACGCTGCATCAAGAGGAGCCTCCTCCGCGCGGGCTCCTCAAAAAAGGAGCCGCCGCGCCGTTGATCGAGGCGCGGCGGCAGCTCCACTCTTCCTGCCCTTATCCACGCTTTCCTCCGCCGGTACTGGCCGGATCAGGTTCCAGGGTATGCTCTCAGCCCACAACCGGGCACCCCTAGCGTGCTTTTACCCAGTATATACTCTTGACCGCGATCCGGGGAAGGGCCGCCGGAGGGCGCAGACCGGCACACCGGAAGCAGCGGAGATTGAACGGCGGGCTCTACGAGAGCGGGGAGGTGGTGCCGCTCACGAGCGAGGAGCTGGGACAGCTCGTGGAGGCGGCGCGTCTGGACTGGGGCGCGGTGGAACCGGCGATCTTCGGTACCCTCTTCGAGCGTTCCCTGGACCCCGCCCAGCGCGCCCGGCTCGCCCGGCTCGGGGCGCACTACACGAGCCGCGAGGACATCCTCGCCGTCGTCGAGCCGGTCCTGATGGCTCCTTTGCGGCGCGAGTAGGGGGAGGTGCGAGAAGGCCGGGGCTGAGGCGGAGAAGGCCCGTACGGTCTCGTGGGACGCGGCAAGCAACGCCATGCGGCGGGTCGAGTCTGCCCTGATCGGCTTCGCAGAGAAGCTGCGGAGCGTGCGGGTGCTGGACCCGGCCTCCGGGTCGGGGAACTTCCTGTATGTGAGCCTCAAGGAGCTGCTAGACCTGGAGAAGGAGGCCTCGGCCTTCGCGGGGACGGTGGGGCTTACGCCGTTCTTCCCAGGTGTCAGTCCCGAGCAGCTCTATGGCATAGAGACCAGCCCATACGCCCACGAGCTGGCGCAGGTGGCCAGTTAGAGCGTTCTCGGTGGTGGCTTCATGCACGTCCTGCTCCCGATCTACGAATTGCTATACATGGCCTCAGCCGGTACATCGCAACGGCCCGAGTAGCAAAACACCGCCTCTTTGTTTTCGTAGACGCAGAGACGTTACCGGACGGACAGATAGTTGCCTTTGCCTGCGACGATGACTACTTCTTTGGGGTGCTCCACTCGCGGGCGCACGAACTTTGGTCGCTCAGGATGGGGACGTGGATGGGCGTAGGGAACGATCTTCGCTATACACCAACGACGTGCTTCGAGACGTTCCCGTTCCCGGAGCCGACGGAGGAGCAGCGAGAGGAGATCTCCGCCGCTGCGAAGCGGCTCGACGAACTGCGCCGCAATTGGCTAAACCCCGAGGGCGCATCTGAGGCGGAGCTGAAGAAGCGTACGTTGACGAACCTGTACAACGCCCGTCCTACCTGGCTGGCGAATGCCAACACCTGGCTTGACGCGGCGGTGTACGCTGCAGTCTGCTTTGTCCGGGCTGCAGATCCTCCTGAAAGGCTACCGCAAGAGGCACCGGGGCACTGGAGGAGAGATTGCCGCATAATGTTGCTAGTCGGCCTGTTTTCGAGAGTTGGGCGGAGGATTTGCGGGGCTGGAAGCGTAGAGTTGTCAAGGCGGGGGGCGCCGTCGAAGGGTGGTTCGATCGGCTGAGGTTCGGGTTCAAGCGCCGCACGGGATGGCTGTCTCCGATCGAGATCCTGCCTTACCGCGGACACGGTACACAGGATGCACTCTTCCTCAAGGGCCGGGTTC
>JAWWQA010000067.1:0-4722 GCA_033854695.1 Rubrobacteraceae bacterium | reverse complement strand
CAGAATGGGTCGGGCAAGACCACGCTAGTCAAGCACTTCAACGGGCTCTTAGAGCCGAGCGAAGGCTCTGTACGAGTGGGTGGTGAGGAGACCGTCGAACAGGGGATCGGGAAGCTCGGGCAGCGGGTCGGGTACGTCTTCCAGAATCCGGACCACCAGATCTTCTCGGACACCGTCGCGGATGAGGTGGGGTACGGGCCGAAGATCCGGGGCTTCGGGGAGCGCGAGGTGGAGGAACGGGTCTCGGAGGCCCTCTCCGCGGTGGGGCTCGAAGGCTACGAAGAAGAAGATCCGTTCGGGCTCACCAAGGGCGAGCGACAGCAGGTCGCAGTGGCCTCGGTTCTGGCCGTCAGGCCGGAGGTTCTGATCCTGGACGAACCGACGACGGGCCTGGACTACGCTGGACAGAAGAGCATGATGGAGCTGGTCAAACGCCTGAACGAGGCAGGTTCCACGATAATCATTGTGACCCACACAATGTGGGTCGTCGCCGAGTACGCTCACCGGGCGGTGGTCGTCCGGGACGGGCGGGTGACGCTCTCCGGGACTGTCCGGGAGGTCTTCGCCCAGGAAGAGGAGCTACGGAACGCAGCCCTCCGGCCACCGCACGTTGTCTCTTTGAGCAACTCTTTAGGATTTCCTGCTCTCTCGGTCGAGGAGCTGCTCCATATCACCGAGTCAGGGGACGGCTAGGTGGACCCTTCCTTATACCTTGACCGGGATACCTTTGTCCACCGGCTCGACCCCCGGACGAAGATGTTCTTGCTCCTGGGAACTTTCGTGCTGGCGTTTGTGTTTCTGGGACCACTGTACCTGGCGGGTGTGATGGCGTTGGTGCTTTTCTTCGGGTACCTGGCGGAGTCCCTGGCCAATCTCCGTCGCATCTGGTTCATCCTGGTCGCCATCACCATTTTGAGCACGATCCTTTGGGCGGTCTTTGGGAGCGGGCGGACGCCGCTCTTCCTCTTCGTGGAGTGGGAGGCGTTGTTGTACGGGATCTCGGTGGCTCTCCGGATAGACATAACCGTGGTCGCGGGTATGATCTTCCTCTCCGTAACCCGCAACGAGGAGATAGCGACCGGCCTGGCCCGGCTCGGTATCCCCTACCGGTTCGCCTTCGCGGTTTCGACGGCCCTGCGTCTGGTCCCGATGATAGTGGCTACGGCCTCGACCATAAGCCAGGCCCAGCGCTCGCGCGGGCTCGACCTCGCGTCTGGCAATATTCTAGAGCGCATCCGCAAGTACGTACCGCTCCTGGTGCCGGTCTTTATCTCGACCATCCGCTCTACGAACGTCTTCAGCATGGCGCTAGAGTCGAAGGGGTTCGGGGCCGGCAAGAAACGCACGTTCTTCCTGCGAGTCTCTTTCGGGTGGCGTGACGCCATGGTACTGGTCGTGTTCGCGGCGCTACTGGGGGGAGCGATAGCCCTGCGGGTGGCAGGGTATGGAGGGTTGGAGGGCTTTGTCAGCTAGGGTAAGCGAGCTTTAGGGGAAGTTTAGGATGAAGTAAGTCTTTACGGTAGCACACGCAGATGGTGGCACTCGTCCGACGAGAAGCCACCACCGGCCACAGAGGAGCTCGGTTTTGCTGCAAAAACTACCGCCATCAAACAAAAAGCTGACAGCTGATGGCTGAAAGCTGATAGCTTTCCGACCGAAGGGAGGAACAATGAAAGAAGTTTTTACGATGTGGCGGCATACCCAGATGGTGGTGCTCGTGGCGTTGAGCGCGGCTATCTACGCGGCGATCTTGATCCCGTTTAAAGGTTTCCCCATCATTCCGGGCGCCATCGAGATCCGGCCGGCCAACGTTTTCCCGTTCGTCTTCGGCCTCCTGTTCGGCCCGGCGGGAGCCTGGGGTTCGGCGATAGGCAACCTGATCGGGGACTTCTTCGGCACGCTGACAATAGGGAGCATCGGCGGGTTCGTTGGGAATTTCTTCCTGGGTCTATTGCCGTACAAGTTGTGGGGAGCGTTCTTCCGGAGAGGACACGTGGAACCGAATCCGAACACCGCTAGGAAGCTCGCGGTGTACGTCGCCATAGTCGTCCTGACCTCGGTGGTGTGCGCGGACATAATCTCCTGGTTTGTAGCCGTGCTGAACCTCTTCCCCTTTACGCCGGTTCTGATCCTCATCATGTCGAACAATGTTATACCGGGGATCGTACTGGGACCGATACTGCTGCTCGCCCTCTACCCCCGGGTAAAGCGGTTCGGGCTTCTCTGGACAGAGATAATGGATCCCGCGGAGGTCTCCGCTTCTAGATTCCAGACTTTGGGTAACGTCCTGGTGTGGGTCGGGGGTATCGGCGCGCTGGTCGTGGGGCTCCTGATCGAAGCCGGGGGCTACGGCGGGGGCGTGACGGTCGGGGTCGCCCTGATCCCCTTCCTCCTCCTGGTCGTCGTCGGGACCTTCCTGCTCGGCGGACGGGAACAGGTCGAAGCCGTCGAAGAGCTGATGGCCGCCGAAGAGGCTGAACAGGAGGCCCGAACAAGCTAGAAGGAGCACCATCCAGAGTGGATAGTCGTGAACGACTCTACCCTGGTCTCGGAAGGGCACAAGAAGATCAGCAGATAGGCACATCAGCACGCGCCTCACCTCCTAAGCAGCCTGCCAGTCCTGACGAACGTACATGATTGTGAGTAAGTTATTATGGACTACCCAACATGTTGGTAGCCAGGAGTACTGCGTCCGGCTTCAATAGTTAACAGGAGGGGGGACAAAGACGCGCCACATTCTGCGAGACCTACCACCCACCAACACTGCGCATGGTGGCAAGGGAACGTTACAACGTATCCTTCGTGGGCCTGAGGTCAGCGGCCGCAGTGACCATGCTACCGGCGGCATGCGGCTGCCCTACCTGCCCGGTCTTGATGGGTTACGCGCGCTCGCCGTCACCGCCGTGCTCCTCTACCACGCCGAGCTACACTGGATCCCGGGCGGCTTCCTTGGTGTCGAGGTCTTCTTCGTCATCAGTGGCTATCTCATCACCGCGCTGCTGCTAGCGGAGTGGCGCCAGCGGGGCCGCATCGACATCAAGACCTTTTGGCTGCGGCGCGCCCGCCGGTTGCTTCCCGCGCTGTACCTGATGCTCGCGGTCACACTCGCGTTCGCCGTTGTATTTCTACCCGGCGAGGTGGCACGACTGCGCAGCGACGCCATAGCAGCGTTTGGGTATGTGACCAACTGGTACCTGGTGTTTGGCCACCAGTCCTACTTCGAGACCGCCAACCGCCCGTCACTACTGCAGCACTTGTGGTCGCTGGCGATCGAGGAGCAATTCTACGTGCTGTGGCCACTGCTGATCACCGTCGGTTTCTGGGGCGCAGGGATGATGCGCTGGCGCCGGCATCTCGTGCTGCTCGCGACGCTTGCAGGCGCTGTGGGTTCAAGCTTGCTCATGGCTGTTCTTTACCGGCCCAATATCGATCCTTCGCGGCTCTACTACGGGACCGATACATGGGCCACCGCACTCCTCATTGGGGCTGCACTCGCCTTCGTGTGGGTTCCGGGGTCTCGCCGCGCTCGGTGGCCGGGACGCTTTCGCCGCTGGTGGACATGGATCGCCCTGCTGCTGCTCGACGCCGTCGGCCTCGCCGCCCTCGGCGGGATCGTCTGGTTCTGCCTCTGGCTCGACGAATCTCAGTCGTTCCTCTTCCTGGGTGGCTTCGCATCGGTCGCGCTCACGTCCGCCGTGCTGATCGCGGTAGTCGTCCACCCACGCGCGTCTCGGCGCAGGTCTGCTGGGACGGCAGCCGCTACATTGGATCGGACAGCGTTCTTACGGCATATACCTGTGGCACTGGCCTGTCTTCACGGTCACCCGCCCCGAGCTCGACGTGCCCATCGACGGCTTGCCGCTCCTCGCGCTGCGGTTGGCGGCGACGGTTATGCTCGCGGCACTCTCCTATCGCTACGTCGAGACACCGATTCGTACCGGTGCGCTCGGACGGTCCTGGAGAGCATTGCGCGAGGCACGAGGGGTCCGGCGCTGGCAGCTCGGTGCAGGATGGGCCGGGACTGTCGGGATGAGCGTAATGTTCGCCGTGGTGCTAGGCGTGGCCGTGGCACACGCCCAACCGCCGGCTCCACCTTCCTACTTCTCCGTGGAGGCGGTCCATACCGAGGCCTCGGACACCACCTCAAATACCGATGAGGGAGACTCATCCACCCCACCTGAGAAGACCGATACTGCAGCCTCAACCACAACTCTCGAGCCCTCTGAGGCGATGGAGAGGACGGTTCCCACCGTCACATCCGCCGCTATGCCCGCGCCCGCAGGTCGAGTCACCGCCATCGGCGACTCGGTGATGGTCGGTGCCGCCGGGGAGCTTCAGCGAGCTATAGGCAGCAACCTTGATATCGACGCAGAGGTCGGCCGCCAAGCCCCCGCCGTGATCGAAATCCTACAGAAGCGCCGTGCCGCCGGCCAGCTCGGCGAGATCGTGGTCATCCACATTGGAAATAACGGCGCCTTCAACGCCGAACAGTTTGACGAGATGATGCGATCACTAGCGAGCGTGCGTAAGGTAGTGTTCGTAAACGTAAAGGTCTCACGCCCGTGGGAACAGCCGAATAACGACGTGCTGGCTGACGGGGTGCAACGGTACTCGAACGCAATACTCGTCGACTGGCACGCTATGAGCGCCAGCCGGCCCGAACTCTTCGTGGAAGATGGATACCACCTCCAGATCGAAGGCCAGCGGATCTACGCCGACCTG
>JAWWQA010000066.1:0-3515 GCA_033854695.1 Rubrobacteraceae bacterium | reverse complement strand
GCGGCGGCGCGGGCGGATCTGGTGCGTCGCGAGATCCTACCTCGGCTGGAAGTCGGAAGGGTAGTGCTCTGCGAGCGCTTCCTCGACTCGAGCCTCGCTTACCAGGGCGTGGGTCGGGGCCTGGGAGTTGCCGCTGTGCGAGAGCTGAACGATCGGGCCGCCGGCGAGGTGGTGCCCGATGTGACCTTCTATCTACGGCTATCGCAGGAGGAGCGTGCCCGGCGAGCCCGCGAGTCCGGCGCTCCGCTGGACCGCATCGAGAAGGTTGGGGACGAGTTCATGAGACGGGTGGAGGAGGGCTTCGAGGAGATAGCGCACTCGGAACCGGACCGGATAAAGGTGCTCGACGCTTCGCTACCGCCGGAGGAGCTGGCGGAGCTGGTGCTGGGAGAGTTGCGGGGCCTGCAATATACTAGGGGCGATCTAGCATCCGGGAGATAAGCATGGACCAGGGACCGGACAACGAGCGGAGGAACCGGTACCTGGCGATAGGCTTCTCCATCGGCGTCGCTATCGGCGCAGCCTTCGGGTTGCTCCTGGATAACCTCGCCCTGGGCGCCGGCATAGGGGTGGCGCTAGGGATAGGCTTGGCGTCGCGGGACGGAGACGGCGGGGGTGACTGATCCGGGGATCTTCGACGGCATCCTGGGAAACAGGATGGCCTTAAGGTTGCTCGAGAGCGCGCTCGCGTCGGGGGAAGTAGCCCACGCTTACCTGTTCTATGGCCCTTCTGGGGTCGGGAAGCGCACTGTGGCGTACCGGTTTGGGGCGGCACTGGCCTCGGGCGGCGATAGGAGTGCTGAGGATAGGGCCTTGAGGGGACTTCATCCAGACTTCGATGAGATCGAACCCGAAGGCCAGTTCACGACTATCGGCCAGGTTCGGGAGCTGGTTCGCAAGGCGGCGAGCCGGCCGTTCGAGGGAGCGCGAAGGGTTTTTGTTCTGCGTGCGGACACCCTGAACGTCCAGGCGGCGAACGCTTTACTCAAGACGCTCGAGGAACCGGAGGGCGCGGCGGTCTTTATCCTGCTTGCGCTATCGCGCGAGGGTGTTCTGCCGACGGTCGTCTCCCGCGCTCAAGCGGTACGCTTCGATCCTGTACCAATGGGTGAAATCTTCTCCTTCTTGACGCAGCGAGGACATTCGGAGGGCGTGGCGCGTCTCGCGGCGGCTCTAGGCCGGGGGAGCGTCGGGCTCGCGCTGCGGTATGCGGAGGAGGACGAGCTTGGAGAGCTGCGGGAGGCCGTGTTCAGGACGGGGTTCGCCTTCGACGGCTCCTTCGAGGAGCGGTACGGGGCCGTCGAGCAGATCGTCGCGCGAGCCGAGGAGGTGGGGGCGGCGCGAGAGAAGGCGTACCTTGCTACCTATCCGGACGCTGACAGAGGTCCGGACCGGCGGGTTAAAGAGACGGCGAAGCGTCTGCGTAGGGCGGCACGGGATGGGGCGGTGGCGGAGGCTCTGGGGCTTCTGGCGTTGCTGTACCGTGACGCGGCGGTGGTCGCGGCCGGGGCGCCGGAGCTCGCGGCGAACACGGACAGGATGGAGGAGATCCAGGCCCGCGTCCAGGAGAGGCCTGGGGCGGATTGGGCGGGGGTGGCCCGGGTCCTGGGGGAAGCTAGCGCGTCGCTTGCGTATAATATCTCTCCAGAGGCGATCCTGGAGGTGGCACTATCGCGGACCAGGCAGAAGGTATTGGGAGTCTCCCCCGACTCGTAGACGTTCGCATCCCGGGCAAGGGGATCGCGAAGCTGTGCTACGCGCGTGACCTGGACCTCAGGGTTGGCTACAAGGTCCTCGTTGAGACCGAGGATGGTGTCTTTATAGGCCGCGTCGCCCTGACACCGAGGCGTCGCGAGCCTTACATGCCCCCCTACGACATCTTACGCGTCGCCAGACCTGAGGACGAGAGGGAGGAAGACGCGAACCGGGAGCTGGGGCGAGAGATACGCAACGAGGCCCAGAAGCTCGCCCGCGATTACAGAATAAAGGGAGTCGAGTTTATCGGCTGCGACGTCTCTCTGGACGGCTCCTACATCGAGGTCAAATACAGTGCTGAGAACCGGCCGGACCTGGATCCTATACTGTACGGTCTCGAGCACATCTACGACGGTCGGGTCGTGCTGCAACGGTTCACGTTCATCGAGCGTTCGTCTGACTCCGGTGGGTGCGACACATGTGGGGTCCCCCTTTGCTGCGCCACGTGGAGTGGGGCCAGGAGCATGGGACCGGTAAACGTAAGGCTTGCCAAGCAGCAAGGTGTTACGCCGAACGACAAGATCATAGGCTGCTGTGGCGAGGTAAAGTGCTGCATGCGCTACGAGCACGACGTCTACAAGGAGTTCAAGGAGCGCGCGCCCTTCAGGAATACCACTGTGAAGCTCCAAGGCAGGGAGGGCCGCGTCGTGGACTACTCTATGGTCAAGGACTCCGTCTTGGTTCAGTTCGGCCAGAAGAGAAGCGACCGCGAGCTCGTCCCGTTGGGGCGCCTCGCTACCGAGAACCCCGGTATCGCGCCGGCCGACCCGGAAGACTGGGCCCCGGATAGGTCGCAAACCGCAAATAGGCCGCCCCCTCCGGCCTCGTAGCCTTCCTTGTTCGGCAACCTCTGCGACGTACCTGGCGTACTGGTCGGTCACGCCGCCGACCCTGTGGGCCTCACCGGCTGCACAGCGATCCTCTTCGACGCCACGGCTGGAGCGGTAGTCGGCGTGGACGTGCGCGGCTCCTCGCCCGGGACGCGCGAGACAGACCTTCTGGACCCCATCGGACGCGTTGAAGAGACGCACGCCATCCTCCTAACCGGCGGCAGCGCTTTCGGCCTCGGGGCTACGGACGGTGTCGTGCGCTTTCTCGAGGAGAAGGGGGTTGGTTACGAGGTTCGGGTAGCCCGCATCCCGATAGTCCCCGCCGCTGTTGTCTTCGACCTCGCCATCGGGGATCCCACGGCCCGTCCTGACGCGTCTATGGGTTACGAGGCTGCGGCCGCGGCCTGGAGCGGAGACTTCGCCCAGGGTAGTGTCGGCGTGGGGACGGGAGCGACCGTGGGCAAGGTCCTGGGACCAGAACGGGCGATGAAGGGTGGCCTGGGTAGCGCCTCCGTGGGGCTCCCCGGCGGGCTCGTGGTCGCGGCACTGGTTGTAGTCAACGCCTTCGGGGACGTGCGCAACCCCTCGACCGGCGAGATACTTGCCGGTCCACGCCGGAACGACGGCACGCTCGCCGACTCGGTAGAGCACCTCATGGAGGCGGCGCGTCACATGCGGTGGGGGGAGGGGAACACCACCCTGGGGATAGTGGCTACCAACGCCCGTCTCTCCAAACCGGCCGCCACAAAGGTAGCCCAGATGGCCCACGACGGTCTCGCACGTACCGTCTCGCCGGTACATACCTCTATCGACGGCGATACCGTCTTTGCTGTCTCCGTGGGTGAAGCCCCGACGGGCGAAACTACCGGCGGGTCTCCTGAGGAACCCGTAGCGGTTGAAGCGTCCCCTGACGTTGTGGGGGCGTGGGGG
>JAWWQA010000065.1:0-3124 GCA_033854695.1 Rubrobacteraceae bacterium | reverse complement strand
CCTGAAGTGTTCGTCCTGCAAGGCTTCCCGCACGTTGCTTACGATGCTGCAACAGACGTCCCTGCCATCGAAGCGCTCCCGCCAGTATTCAGCCGGGTGACGGGAGATGTGTTCGGCGACGGCGGCGATGGTCGCCCCCGGATCTTCGGCGTCGTCGCGCAGGCTGCCTTCCAGCTCCAGTAGATCACAGAAGTTCTGCCAGAAGCGTTCTTCCAAAGGCGCAGCGGCTACGTACCTGCCGTCAGACGTGTGATAGAGGTTGTAGCGTGGGGAACCGCCGGTTACCAACTCTCCGCCCGACTTTGGCCATTCTCCAGCGGCGATCCCGTTTCCTATTGTCCAGTAGAGGAAGGTGAAGACATTGTCGCTCATCGAGACATCCAGGTAGGCTCCCTCTCCGGTTCTCTCTCGCCGCAATAGCCCGAGCAGGATGTTCATAACGGCAGGGTAGGTTCCGCCACCGATGTCCGCCAGCAGGGCATGGGGTAGTACCGGCGCACTATTGGTGTCGGACACGAGGCTAAGCAAGCCCGCCTCCGCCACGTAGTTGAGGTCGTGAGCCGCTACCCCGGCCTTCGGCCCGTCCTGCCCGTAACCGCTGATCGAACAGTAGACTATTCCGGGGTTGATGCTCGACACGTCCGAGTAGCCCAGGCCCAGACGTTCCATCACGCCCGGCCGGAACTGCTCGACGAGTACGTCTGCCTGCTCGATAAGTGGTCGTAGGCGCGCCCGGCCCTCCGGGGTCTTCAGGTCGATCTCGAGGCTCTCCTTGCCCCGATTCAAGAGCGCGAAGTTGACGCTATCCTCTCCGAACTTCGGCGCGTAGGAGCGCATCTCGTCGCCTCTATCGGGACGTTCGATCTTCACCACCCGCGCTCCGGCCTCGGCCAGGATCAAAGTGGCCAGAGGCCCGGGTAGCAGCGTGCTGAAATCCAGCACCATTTTACCCTCAAGCGGGATCATCCCCCCAACCTTCCCCCGGACCAACACAAACCTGTCGCTCTAACCCACACCACCGTCATCATCCTCCTCTCCTAAATGACATGAGCAATTTAGCAGACTTTATCCATTGCCTCGGGACAGATCACAACAGGCCGCGAGAAGCCTGGTCCCCGCTCGATAGCAGCGTGCGCAGTCGAGAATGCGGCGTTTCCCGCGCCCACGACCAGATGTCGTATCTCTGCTTTACGCGATCTCCTGTTCGTCCAAGGCCTTGAGGGCCGCTGCAATGACCTCGGCGCCACGGGCTATGTCTTCCACGCTGCTCCATTCTTCCGGCGCGTGGCTGACACCTTGCCGGCTGGGAACGAAGACCATCCCGGCGGGAGCTACCTTTGCCACGTGGGCCGTGTCGTGGGTGGCGCCACTGGGCAGCACGCAGAAGGGCACGTCGCGCTCGTGAGCGGCACGGGCCAGCTGTTCTCGCACCGGCTTGTGCAGGACGACCGGTGATTGATCCGAGACGAGCACGGCTGAGAGATCCAAGCCACGGCGCGCCGCGATGCGGGACGCCGCATCGAGCAACTCTTCAGCCAGCTCTCGCTGGCGTTCCGAGTCGACGTCGCGAACGTCTAGCGAGAGCTGCGCCAGGCCAGGCACCGTCGTGAAAGATCCGGGTTCGACTGTGAGATCTCCAACCGTCGCCACGGCCGTGCGATACGAGGCAGCCCGGCGCTCAGCTTCGATCACGAGCTCGCTGGCCCCCGTAAGCGCGTCGTGCCGCAACAACATGGGCGTGGCACCGGAATGATCAGCATTACCGGAAAAGGTCATCTCGACACGCGTGCTGCCGGCGATGGCATCTACAACCCCAAGAGTCCTACCTCGTGTCTCCAGCACGCGGCCTTGCTCGATGTGCAGCTCCAAGAATGCCGCAACCGAGCCCTGCGACCATACCGCTTCCGCCGTGTCCACCGGACGCAGCCCGACCTCGGCCGCGCACTCCGCAGCCGAGCGCCCCTCCCGATCGGTCAATGTGTTCAAGGTTTCTGTAGTGAAAGCACCGGTAGCTACCCGACTGCCGATGCATGGGGCGCCAAAGCGCGCACCCTCCTCACCACTGAATACTACTGCGCGGTAAGGACGGTTCAGGCCACCAAACTCGATCAGCAACCGGGCCACCTCGAGTGCGACGGCGACGCCCGCCGTCCCATCAAAGTTTCCACCGCGGGGCACCGTATCGAGATGCGACCCGACGAGCAGAGCCGGGCCTGTTGCGTTTCCGGTGAGCTCGGCAAAAGTATTCCCGATGGCGTCGGTGCTCAGCTTCAGCCCGAGGTCCGCAGCCCAGCGCTCGAAGATTGCGTGGGCAGCACGTTCCTCGCGGCCGAAGGCCAGGCGCGTCCACCCACCGCGGGGATCGGCCCCGATCTCGCCGACCTCACGCAAGAAGCGCGCTACGCGCCGAGGGTCGGCCTTGGGCAAAGTTTCAGCCAATTCCCAGCTCCTCAGGTGTGAAGAGATGGCGGTAGCCTACGGACACCTCAGAGAAGCGTTCGTTAGCGCCTTCATGCCGGTCGAGCACGGAGACTACCTGGCGAACGCGGGCGCCGGCATCGCTCACTCGCGAGATCGCACGCAGCGCCCTCGAACCGGTAACTATCACGTCTTCGATGAGGGTGACCTCCTCATCGGGGTACAGCTCGCCCTCAATCGTGCGCGAAGATCCCGGTTCCCTGTCCAACCTCACTATCACGAGGGGCAAGCCGAGCTCGAGCGAGACGGCCGTGCCAAGAGCAACGGCTCCGAGCGCCGGGGCGGCCAGCCGCTCGGTCTCGCGCGGTACGAGATCCGCCAAAAAGCGGCTGAGCCGGCGGAGAATGGCGGGGCGCGTCTCGAACAGGTACTTGTCGAAGTAGTAATTACTGCGCAGCCCGTCCGCGAGCATGAAGTCGCCTTCAACGTACGCCGCGCGCACTATATCTGCTCGCAGCTCCGTTAAGGCTTCGGAACGTGGCAGCCGTACCCGGCGTTCGGCCAGCAGATCAAGGTTTCTTCTCATGCGCTATACTCCTTCAGGTGTGCATGTTGCTCACAGTTCCTATGCAACCTCGGAGCGAAATCCGCTCCCCGTCAAGGCCCTTCCGGGTCGACCATCGCGATGATCTTTTCGGGCTGATCT
>JAWWQA010000064.1:0-4747 GCA_033854695.1 Rubrobacteraceae bacterium | reverse complement strand
AAGCCGCACTTAATGGCGGCCTCGTCGGCCACGTCGGTCAGTAGTACGCGGCGCATGAAGCCGGCGACTCATGGTATCGTGGAGGACATGGGGTTCCCTTCCGTGGTCGGCTGGGAAAGTCAGGTACTCCAAGCTTGCCACGGCGAGGGAGCCCCCACCAGGATCTTAAGTTGCTGCAGATGAGTAGTGTTTTCTCGCCTCACTATTCTCGGCTAACGATTCTCTGCTCACCCCCAGACACGAGGAGCCAAATGCCACCGGAACGAAAAATAACGGACCTGCCCGCCCTGATCTCAGGCCTCCCACCGGAGGAACGCGCTCTGGCGGAGCGCATCTTCGACGTGAGCGCCACGACCGGTCGTCTGGACCCCCCGGAGGCGATGTACGGCTGGATCGAGCGTTCCTTCGGCTCTGTGGACGCTGTGCGGGAGCAGCGGGTGGTCAAGGTAACAAACTGCGTGACTCTAGAGGGCGCCCTCTTCAATGAGCTGCGGGCCTCTCGCCCCACCGACACGGGGGTGAGCGTGGACCTGGAGCGCGAGATAGAAGAGACCGTCGGGGATCCTTTCTGCCACCCCTATGAAGGGACACCTGCGGACGCCTTCGGGCGCGTCAGGGGCAAACACGCCGTTACCGCCTCGAACGTCGCCAAGTACGATGGCTTCCACGGGGTCATCGTCTTCGACGACCACAACCCCCTCCTCTTCAGCCCCGAGAAAATCTCCGACTACATCTCGGTCGGGCTGGAGTGGGGCAAAAAGGCGCTGGAGACCGACCCTGAGGCCCGGTACTTGTTCCTGATGTGGAACTGCCTCTGGCGGGCAGGCGGGTCCATAATCCACGGCCACGCGCAGGTAACCGCGACGCGCAACATGCATTACCCGAAGGTCGAGCGCCTGCGCCAGGTCGCCGCCGCCTATACCGCCGAGCACGGCTCAAACTACTTCGAAGACCTCTACATGGTCCACGACTCTTTGGGTCTCGGCCTCCCCGCCCCCAAGGACGTCAGGGCCTTCGCCAGCCTCACACCCATCAAGGAGAAGGAGCTGGTACTCATCGGCCCGAGCCTCGAAGAAGAGCCACTCCATCGGGCGGTCGCAGGGGCTCTGGACGGCTATACTCGGAGGTTCGGGGTCAGCACCTTCAACGTCGCTTTTTATTTGCCACCGCTCGCCCCGACCGGCGAAGATTGGTCTTCTTTCCCCGTACTGGTCTATCTCGTGGACCGGGGAAATCCGGCCAACCGCACCTCGGACATGGGGGCGATGGAGCTCTACGCCGCCTCGGTAGTCGCGTCAGATCCCTTCGTGGTCGCCCACGCCTTGGAAGATGATCTGTTGTGATGGTCGATAGCACACGCAGGAGTTGATCCGAACGATGCCCGACGAGGACTCCTAAACTGCAGCGAATGGTGCGGGCCGTCTCTAGCTAGGCAGCTCCACCATATCCCCCACTCCTATACCGTGGTCCCCGAAGAAGCCCTGGTTGACCTCAAGAGCGTACCGGGCTGGCCCGGCGGAGGGGTGGGGAGTCTCGTCATGCGGCTGCATATCCTGGATATCGACGATGCGCCCGTCGGAGGCGATGTAGGCGACGGAGAGAGGTATGAGGGTGTTCTTCATCCAGAACGAGAGCCTCTGCTCGCGGTCGAAGACAAAGAGCATGCCGGCGTTCTCGGCGAGAGCAGTACGCTCCATGAGGCCTCTTTCCCGCTCGGCGTCGTTGTCGGCGATCTCGACCTCTAGCTCGGTTCTCGTGCCATCAGAAGAGATTATTGCAATGGTGGTAGAGTCCAGCGTGGTGCTCTGGGTGGTCCCAGACGGGTTCGTGGCTGCCGGCTCGTTCTGCTTCGGAGTCGAGCTCTCTCCTCCACCGCAGCCGGCTACGAGCAACAGCGAGGCGAACAGAAGCACCAGGAAAGCTACGGCGGTTCTCATTTCAGGTCGAATCCTCTCGTTTAGCGTCGGAAGACTACCAGAGTTCTCATGGCAGGACGAACTCTACTCTTTTGTTCTGGCGACCCTTACTCTTGTGGCCTGTTATCTCTAAATCACCCACCTCACGGGTGTTAGCAACGTGGGTGCCACCGTCAGCCTGGGCGTCTATGCCTTCTATCTCCACGATGCGCACCGTTTTCACCCTTTCCGGGATGAGGTTGGCCTGCGTCCGAATGAGGTCAGCGTTCTTTAGTGCTTCTTCGCGGGGAAGCTCGTAGACCTTTACGGGACGCCCCTCGGCGAGAGCCTTGTTCGTAAGGCGCTCAATCTCGCTCACGACATCCACCGTCCACTCTCCGGGAAAGGAGAAGTCCATCCGGGCGCGGTCGGCGTACATCCGGCCGCCGGTTACTCTGGCCCCGAAGGCTTTCCAGATCACACCGGAGAGTACATGCAGGGCGGTGTGATAACGCATGTGACCGTAGCGACGCTCCCAGTCGAGCTCCCCGTTTAGCTCCTGGACGGTGTCGGGAACGGCGTTGTCGAGGACGTGGACGACATCGTCTCCTTCGCGCCGGACGTCTACCACGGCGGCGCGCACCGGTCCGATACTCAGGGTTCCCTTGTCTGCGGGCTGGCCTCCGCCGCCAGGGTAGAAGGCCGTTCGGTCGATGATCACCTCCCGCCCGGCGAGCTTGATCACCCGGGCCTCGAACTCCTTGAGGTAGGCGTCCTCGAGAAACAGTTCCTCGGTCATAGGATCACAGCGGGAGCGTGCCGCGCTCGCGGTCCTTGAAGGTGACGACCTCCCGGTAGCCCACGTCGTGGACGAGCTTGAGGCTCTTATCGTAGCCAGCAGCAACCTGGTCTGGAGCATGCGCGTCAGAGGAGAGGATTATGGGAACGCCGCGCCGATGGAACATCTCGAGCAAGTCGCGCGACGGGTAGATCTCGCCTATCGGTTTCCTCAAGCCCGCCGCGTTGACGTCCACGACGATGCCCGATTCGGCCACCGCATCGGCGGTCTCCTCGAGCATTGGGGTGATGTCCTCTTCGGGGAAGTGGCGGAATATCTTTATCAGGTCGGGGTGGCCCAGGACCTCGAAGCGGCCTGAGAGAGCGGCCTCGCGCACGTTCTTGTAGTAGGCTTCGTAGAGATCATAGGTCTCCCACTTCTCGTAGATCTCCTGGTGCTGCGGGTGATCTACCTCCTCGCCGCCTACCCTATGCACGCTCCCGATAATGTAATCGTAGGGGAGCGCGGTAGCGTCGTTGTCCATCCTCTCCTCCGCGCCGGGGACGAAGTCTATCTCTATCCCCAGGCGCAGCTCCACGTCCTGGCACTTCTCGCGAGCCTCCTGGAAAGCAGCGAGGTCTATGTCGTCGAGGTAGCGGTCGTGCTCGGTAATACCCATCTGGCGGATGCCACGACTCTTAGCCACTTCGCAATACTCCAGGATATTGTCGACCGTCATCGGCCGGTCGCCGTGGGCTATGACGTGCAGGTGATAATCGATCAAAGGCCTCTCCTGAGTCTCGAATTTTCGCAACAGTATCTTATAAGATACCCGCCGTGCTTATCCGGACGAGGAGAATGCGTTGTTCCGCAACATCGCCTACGGCGTAACAGTAGTTCTCACCGTGGCGGCCATCGCCGCTAAACTTGTGCATGCACCGGTCCTGCTCCTCTTCGTGCTGTCCTCCCTCGCCCTCATAGGTCTCGCCTGGGCCCTCGGGCAGGCAACCGAGGGCGTCGGTCACTACGCCGGTCCGCGCGTCGGTGGCATCTTGAACGCCACCTTCGGCAACGCCGCCGAGCTAATAATCACCATCTTCGCCCTCTCGGCGGGCCTTACCGACGTGGTAAAGGCTTCGATCATCGGCTCGATCATCGGCAATGTGCTCTTAGTACTCGGGGCAAGCATCCTGTTGGGGGGTCTCAAGAACGGAACTCAAAATTTCTCTCCGACTATCGCGGGAATCAATGCGGCGATGCTCGCCATCGTTGTCGCGGGGCTTGCGCTACCGACGATCTTCGCCACCAGGGAGCCCCAAGGAGGGGCAGGACCCACTGAGTCCTTGAGCATTGAGGTTGCGGTAGTGCTGCTCATCCTGTATATCCTGTACCTCATCTTCTACTTCCGCAGCCCACAAAGGAGCGCCATGGGTGAGGAGGAAGAGCCGCCGTTCGGTCTCGTGACCTCGTTGGTGCTGCTCGTGGCGACGACCGCCGCCGTTGCCTACGTCTCGGAGGCTTTTGTGGGTGCGATAGAGCCACTAGTGGAAGAGATAGGCATCTCAGAACTGTTTATTGGCGTTATCCTGGTACCGATAGTTGGCAACGTCGCCGAGCACGTCGTGGGCGTCCAGATCGCCTACAAGAACGACATGGAGTTCTCGATGGCCATCTCTCTGGGTTCCTCGTTGCAGGTCGCCCTTCTCGTAACCCCCATTCTCGTCTTCCTCGGCCCCCTGCTCGGTCATCCCCTGGACCTGGTCTTCAGCCCCTTGGAGCTCGGCTCTTTGGGCGCGGCGGTCATCGTCACGGCTTTCGTCGCCCTGGACGGCGAGTCGAACTGGCTCGAAGGCGCCATGCTCTGCGGCCTCTACACAATCGCCGCACTCGCGTTCTTCTTCTCGCCATAAACGACCAAGCTGGCCTAAACACATATGTGTCCGAGATTCTATAGGCTATCTCGAACTGGTCGCAACGCCAGGGCCTCTTCCAGAACTCGCCGGAAACCGGCGACGGTATCCTCCCAGCGCGGTAGCTGCTCCGCCCGGTGCTGGGCGGCGGTAGACATCCGCCC
>JAWWQA010000063.1:0-3359 GCA_033854695.1 Rubrobacteraceae bacterium | reverse complement strand
GCCGTTCTCGGCAAGAGGGGTGTGCAGCTCCCGCGCGAGATGAAGTCCTTTCCGGTGGCCGATCTGCACGGCGAGGCGGTTGGCAAGGTCGCGTCGCTTCTCTGATCTTGGCTCTTCTCGCTGTAGGGCTCACGGCCGCCTGGCGCGCGGCTTACAGGGGTGCAGGGAGGCGTACTCAGGCTAATAATCCCAGTAGTAGTCAGGCTCGTAGTACCAGTAGTAGTCAGGCGCGTAATCCCAGTAGTTAGCTCCATAGTCCCAGTAGCTATTGGGAGGTAGAAAGTTCTTCGGAACTTCTTCCCTGGGAGGAGAAGGAGCCGGGGTAGAAGGAAGAGAAGGAGTCTGAGCAGGAGGAGGAGCGGAAGCCTGGACAGGAGGAGCGGAAGCTTGGGCAGGAGGAGGAGAAGGAGGCAAGTTATTCGAAACTTCTTCCTCCATAGGCGGCGGAGAATCCTCCAGGGCTATTTCATCTTCGGGTTGGTCTTTTGAGGCTCCCTGCTCAGGCTGGTCCGTTGGGGCATCTACCTTAGGCGCTTCTACATTCATCGAGGAGAACGTCAGCCACGGTATGAGCCAGATCAGCCCTATTGCTACTACCAGGATACTTATGACCAACCACAAAACCCGGCTGCGCCTGTTTCGCTTCCGAAACATGTAGCGCCGCTTTCTCCACACTCTTTCGCTTGCCCCCTTGTCGAGTTCCTTCCGACCATATCTGGGTAGGTCGAGGAAGCTTGTGACGCTGGATATCATACTACATATAGAGCGTGTGATATAGCAGCTACCACATGTAGCGTACACTTACTTTTCTGTGGATGCGCCGCCGCGGGAAGCCTGCATAAGAGCGGTTAGCTATCGGCTCTCAGCTCGCGGTCTATGGCTTCGAGCAGTTTCCGGAGGCTACGACTGTTCTGGCCGAGATCCCACAATGCGACACGGGAGGCGCTCCTAAACTCGGCATACGTGTTCGTGTGTGCGCCGACAGGGCTTGGGATAAGGCAAATCGTTACATCGTCTTTGACACCGAAGACGCGGGTCTGGCGGACAGCCTGTATCTCTTCCTCTGTAGCGTGCGTCACCGTCCACCGGGGCAAGCCTTGTATGGCTCCTTCTATGGCGTGGGCGAGCTTATCCGCCCCCACGGGATAGGTGCGGGCGGTGCTCGCCGAGCGCAGGCTCTTCAGATCGGGTAGCTCCATCGCGCCCATTTTATACTGGTTAGACAATACTCAAGAGATGCGTTCATCTCGGGGAACGTTCGATCAAGAGCTGACTGTTGATGGCTGCCGCTATAACATGGCGACATGACGATGGCGCCGGTGTTCACCGATGTTCAAAAAGTCCTATTAGCACCTTGAGTGGCCTTGGTGGCAGGGAAGAGATCGCCAAGCTCTACGACCGCGAAGAGGAGCGATGGAGGTGGACATACAAGGAGACAAGCGAGGGCTGGGTTTAGAGAAGCGAAAAAGAAGAGCTTCTTTGCCC
This sequence comes from Rubrobacteraceae bacterium, assembly GCA_033854695.1. GTDB lineage: Bacteria > Actinomycetota > Rubrobacteria > Rubrobacterales > Rubrobacteraceae > Rubrobacter_F. The sequence goes on along the minus strand of JAWWQA010000063.1, from coordinate 1,874 downwards.
AAGAAGCGTTGGTGTTGTTGGCGCAGTTAGCGCACAATCTGGCCGTGTGGTTTGAGCGGTGGTTTTGAACGCTGTACGGGTTATGTGCTGGACTGTTGGCAGTAATCTGAGTAGTAGGAAGAGTAGAAGTAGGAGGCAGTGTAACAAGCGAAACCCGTAGCGGCATCTGTGCCATCGGCATGAGCCGGGGTTGCAGCGGATACTGAGATGGCCACGGCCACCAATAACATACCCGCTAGCTTCCGTGCTGTCTTCAGCCTCATCGCCGTCTCCCTCGTGTTTAGGCCGCATGTTATGCTAAGGGTATTCTCTCGTATCGGCGACGATTTTGCATCCTTCAAACGGATGAATTTAGCCACCAAAGGTATGATTCTTGGTCATTAGCAGGGCTTTACCATGATCGTGCTATCCTGCGAGGGTAGATAGCGAGAGTAATATAATTTTGGAGCAACTTAGGAATTGCCAGGGCAAGGTCATAAAAGGGGAAGATGAGGCAGAGGGGTTAGAAGATGGTCAAGAATACGCCGTCTTCGCTACGACCAATCGCTTCACGGCAAGCACCATGACCAAAGAACAGCGCCTCGAACAGCACATCGAGACAATCTCTCGATGGATCATTGAGTGCGATCACATTGTCGCCTTCACGGGCGCAGGCCTCAGCACCGACTCCGGCATTCCCGACTTTCGCGGCCCCAAGGGAGTGTGGACACGGCGCGACGCTGGCCTGCCTGCGCCACGGTGGCAGGTTCCGCCGGACCAGGTTAAGCCCAACGCATCCCACTTATCCCTCGTCGAGCTACAGCGGCTCGGCAAGCTCCAGTTCCTCATCACGCAGAACACCGATAACCTCCATCGCCGGTCTGGCATTCGCCCCGAGCTCCTTGCGGAGCTGCACGGCAACGTGCAGCTCATGCGCTGCCTCGGCTGCGACCGGCTGTACACCCGGCAGGAGGTAGGGTGGGACACGGACCATTGGGGGCCGGGCTACCGCACCGAGGAGCCCGTACCCGGACAGCCGGCCTGCGCTGCCTGTGCCGGTCGGCTCATCTCGTCGGTGGTGAACTTCGGGGATCCACTGCCGCAGAAAGAGCTGGCACTAGCCGACCAGCACTCCCGCCACTGTGATCTGATGCTCGTCCTGGGCTCCTCGCTCGTAGTGGAGCCGGCGGCGTCGCTCGTGGGGCTGGCGCTCAGGTCCGGGACCCGGATGGTCCTGGCCAACCAAGGCAAGACGCCCTACGATGAGGCAGTGACGTTGCGGGTGTGGACAGGTATTGGTGATGTGATCCCACCGGCAGTGGAGCGGGTGAAGCGGGTGCTGGGGGAGCAGCCGAAGAGGTCCTAAGAGGTCCTTAGCGCGGTGCGATGTTTAAATCTCTCTAAACGCTGACTAGAAGCTGCTTCAACGCGAGCGTATCCCAGGGGGCAGCTAGCATCAGCTCTGTGGTTTCCATGGCCTTTAGGGGGGCGTTGAAGAGGTTCTCACCTCCAATCCCCTGAGAGGGTTCCGAAGGAAATGTATGCTCTCACTCTATACAGCCTCTCGACAGAGACTACGTTTTGAGTCGGTACCCCGTTTTGAAGATCCACCACACTGTCACCAGGCATATCGCCAGGAAGAGGCTCGTCATGGCCAGGCTCACGCCGACACTCACATCGGCGATTCCATAGAAGCTCCAGCGGAAGCCGCTGATCAGATAGACGACGGGATTGAAAAGAGTGACCGTCTGCCAAACCGGCGGCAACATGCTGACGGAGTAAAAACTACCGCCAAGAAAGATCAATGGCGTGATGATAAGCAACGGCACGAGTTGCAGCTGCTCGAAACCGTCAGCCCAGATGCCGAGAATAAAGCCGAAGAGGCTGAAGGTCAC
>JAWWQA010000062.1:0-6588 GCA_033854695.1 Rubrobacteraceae bacterium | reverse complement strand
CGTACTCTCTTCGAAGAGACTGACCTCATCCGGAGGGTTGAGGATATGCTCGGCGAAAAACATGTAGGAACCTTTTCCGGGATGGGCCAGCATACGCCAGGGAGCGCCGTCGAGAAGGCAGCCGAGGAGGCGAAGGACGCAGATCTCCTGGTGAGCGTCGGGGGCGGGAGCGTGATCGACGGCACCAAAGCCGTGGCGGTACGGCTCGACTACCCGACCCAGATAGCCGTTCCTACCACGCTCTCCGGGGCCGAATGGGCGCATCTCGTCGGGGTCACCGACGAAGAGGCGAGACGCAAGAGCGGATTCGCCGATCCCAAGGCCGTCCCACCGGTGGTGATCCTGGACGCAGAGGCAACACTTTACACGCCCGAGAAGCTTTGGCTCTCTACCGGCATCCGGGCTCTCGACCATGCCATCGAAGGTTTTCTCGGTCCCAAGGAGCACCCGATAGAGGACGTCATGGGCCTTGAGGGCGCCCGGCGGCTCGTCGAATACCTGCCACGCTCCAAAGAGGCGCCGGATGACGTGGAGGTACGGCACGAGCTTCAGCTCGCGTCGTGGATGGCGTACTTCGGCCCCCTGAATACGCCGATGGGACTCTCACACAACCTGGGGCGCAGGCTCGGGGCGAGCTACAACGTACCCCACGGCTACACTTCTTGCATAACCCTTGCCCCAACTCTTGAGGTCGTAGGAGATCTAGTGCCGCGTGAACGTTGGGAACAGCTCGAGAGCGCCCTCGGCGGAGATCCTGCAAAGAGCGTCGCCGCCATCGTCGAGAAGCTCGAGCTCCCGAGCAGGCTCCGGGACGTCGGCGTCCCCGAAGAAGACATCGAAGAGATAGCACAGGAGTTCGATGACCGGGCCGAAGACGCCCTCGAAATACTCCGCCGCGCCCGATGAGATCTCAGTGAAGAGTATTCCCGATGGTGCGAGCACAGCGGCACGAAACGAAAGCGAGGGACACGATGACCACGAGGATCTACGCTGCGATGGCGAACGAGCTGTTGGTAGCCAGCCACCGGAACGGGCATTGGGAGACCGAGCAGCAGTTGGCGGGCGCGTCGGTACAGTGTGTGGCAGTCGACCCCTTAAAGCCGGAGGTGGTCTACTGCGGTACGTTCGACAGGGGCCTGTGGCGCAGCGTAGATGCCGGTGCTTCCTGGGAACGCGTCGGGGAGAATATAGATGGGGCGGTGATGGCGGTAGCGGTCAGCGCCGCCGAACAGGCCGGGGAGCACGGCGTTGCCTACGCCGGAACCGAGCCGAGCGCGGTCTACCGCTCGGAGGATGGGGGTAATACCTGGCGGGAGCTCGGAGGGCTGCGCGATCTACCCTCTGAGCCGGAGTGGAGTTTCCCACCCAGGCCCGAGACCGACCACGTGCGTTGGATCTCTCCTGACCCCAACACCCCAGGGAGGGTATTCGTGGCTATCGAGGCGGGCGCCTTGATCCGAACCCACGACGCTGGCGCAACCTGGGAAGACCGCGTGCCCGACGGACCCCGCGACACCCACACTCTGGCTACTCATAAAGATGCGCCGGGCCGGCTCTACTCAGCGGCGGGCGATGGTTTTATGGCCTTGGGATATGGCTACGCCGAGAGCAGCGATGCAGGCACGAGCTGGTGGCGCTTCGCCGACGGCCTCCGGCACCACTACCTTTGGGGCGTAGCCGTCGATCCGGGAGACCCGGAAACGGTAGTTGTCTCGGCTGCGCGTGGTCCATGGGAGGCCCACAACTCCAAGGCCGCGGAGTCCACGATCTATCGAAAGACCGCTGGCGAGTCCTGGCAGGAGGTTTCGAAGGGGCTGCCCGAGGTGGAGGGTAGGAACGTTGCCGTATTGGCGGCGAAACAGGGTGAACCTGGCGTCTTCTACGCGCTTACCAACAAGGGCCTCTATCGCTCACAGGACGCGGGCCTGAGCTGGGAGCGCCTGGACATCGCTACTCAAGACCACTACCAGCGCCCAACGGGGCTGGCGGTCGTCGAAAGCGGTTGAGCCCGGTGCGGTTACCGGACCACTTGTTCTGTCTCCACGGGCTCTACGGGGTACTTCGCCTTCCAGGCGTCGAAGCCGCCCTCGAGGGCCATCGTCCGGAAGCCTAACTTGTTCAGCCGCCGCGCCGCCCGGGCGCTGGTCGCCTCGTCCGGTCAGGTGCAGTAGGTAGCGATGGAGCGGAGATGAGGCTCCCCGTCAGGGTGCTCTGCGAGATAGCGGGCGGCCCAGTCCTCAATCATATCCGGCGGTACCCGGATGCTGCCTGGGATGCGGGTCAGGTCCCGCTCGTACTGCGAGCGGGTGCGCACGTCGAGGATGAGCGGCGGGTTCGGACCTTCGAGTTCCCTGTGTAGATCGCCCACGCTTATCCGGGGCGTCTCTTTGGCGGGTTCACCGAAGATCCCGGCAGCAGTACTCTCGCGTTCCTCCTCGTGCGTGGACCGCTCGACCGCGCGGCCGTAGAGGGCCGAGAGTGGCGTTGCGGAGACTCCGTGCATGACGACGGAGACGGTGACGACCACGCCGGTAACTGCCAGCAGGAACTGGGCGTTCGCCACCCCGTGTTGCAGTACGAGTTGGGTGAGGAGGAGCGAGCTGAGACCGCGAGGGCCGAACCAGCCGATAAACGCCCGTGCGGCATGGCTCACGGCAGCATGCCGGAGGACGAGGCCTATGGCCAGTGGTCGGGCGACGAAGATCACGACCGCCGCCAGGAGGAGGGTGGGGAGGAGTGGGACCTCGAGCGCGATGTCGGAGATCACGACGCCGAAGAAGATGAACGCCAGGAGCATGGCCATCTCCGCGGTGGTCTCCCCATAGTCGAGGAAGCAGTCGCACAAATCGAAGTTCAGGAGCGCGACCGCGAGACCTGCGGAGAAAGCGGCCAAAAAGCCGTCACCGCCCAAGCCTTGAGCGCTAACGAAGGCGAGCAGCACGAGCCCTATACCGTAGAGTGCTTGATACTCACGGCTGATGCCGAACCTGGCGTCGGCTTTGCCCATCAGCCAAGCCTCGCCTGCGCCGACGACGAACCCGACCGCGGGGCCGAGCAGAAAGACCTGGGCCGCGTACGTTAGCCAGCCCGCGGCGCCGTTTGCTTCGGCTTTAGCTATCGCGATCAGCACTAACAGGATCGGCAGGACCACGATGTCGTTCGTCCCGGCCTCGATGGAGAGGGCACTTCTGATCGAGCGCGGGATGCGCTCGTTTCGGACCACGTCGCGCAGGACCACCGGATCGGTCGAGGCGAGGATGGTTCCCAAGAGGAGAGACTCGATGATCGTTATGCCGAGCAGGAGATGTGCTCCAAAGGCGGTGACCAGAACGATGATCAAGGTTCCCGGACCCAAGGAGAGCATCGGGACGAGCCCGGCCCCACTCATCTCGCTCTCCCGCAGCCGCACGGCGTCGAGAAAAAGGACGAGGGCCAGGGTCAGGATGGCTATGGACTCGACAGCCGCATCCTCCGGCTTGAGCCTGAGGATGCCCAGGCCGCGCTCACCCAGAAGAAAGCCAAGCCCGAGGAAGATGATCGGGAACGAGAGCGGCGCCCGCTCCACGATTCCCGACGCCAGAGCCGAGATCGTAAGTACCACGGCCACCAGGGCAAAAGCCGTCAGCAGATCTGGCAAAGGTACCTCCTACTCGGGAGCCGAGGGAACCGGCTCTCGGAACTGGCGGCGGTAGAGGTCGGCGTAGAGTCCACCCGCGGCCAGGAGCGAGGTGTGGGTGCCGCGCTCGGCGATCCGTCCGGCTTCGATCACCAGGATCAAATCCGCGTTGCGGATGGTGCTGAGCCGGTGCGCAATCACCACGCTTGTGCGGCCCTGGAGCAGCGTACTCAGAGCCTCCTGGATGAGGGCCTCGGTGCGGGTGTCTATGTTGCTCGTTGCCTCATCCAATATCAGGATGCGCGGGTTGGCAAGTACCGCTCGGGCGAAGGAGACGAGCTGGCGTTGGCCTTGGCTCAAAGTCCCGCCGCCTTCTCCCAGACGGGTGTCGTAGCCGTCTGGGAGAACTGCGATAAACTCGTGGGCGCTGACGGCACGGGCCGCGGCTTCGATCTCCTTACGGGTAGCGTCCGTCTTGCCGTAACCGATATTCTCCACAATGGTCCCGGAGAAGAGGAACGGCTCCTGCAAAACAGTGGCGATCTTCTCTCGCAAGCTTCGCCTCTTTACCTCACGCACGTCGTGGCCGTCTATCCTCACTGCTCCAGCGCTCACGTCGTAGAAGCGGGGGATGAGGTTGGCAATCGTAGTCTTGCCCGCGCCCGTCGGCCCGACCAGAGCTACCGTCTGCCCCGGCTCGACCATGAAGTCTACGTCGCTGAGCACAGGGCGGCCCGGCTCGTAGGCGAAGGTCACGTTCTCGAACTCTATCCGGCCTTCCATGGAGCCAAGTTCCGGAGTACCTGGTGGGTCAAGGGGTTCCGGCGGTTCGTCGAGGATGTTGTAGATGCGTTCGCTGCCGGCTAGGGCTGCCTGGGCCTGGGTGTAGACCTGTGAGGCAAGCTGGATGGGCCTGAAGAACTGCTGAACGTAGATCAAGAATGCTGTCAAGAGGCCGACTGTCAGCGTGTCGCTCACGACCAGGTAGCCACCGTACCCGATCACGACGGCGGTGGCGAGGGTTGAGAGAACGTCTATCGTCGGGGCGAAGGCCGAGGTGATCGCCACGGCCTGGACGTTGGCGACCCGGTTGGCGGCGTTGCGCTCCCGAAAGCGCTCGATGTTCTCCTCGGTGCGATTGAAGGCTTGTGCCTCGCGGATACCCACGATCTCCTCCTGGAGTCCCGCCGTGACGCTCCCGACCGTCTCGCGCGTCGTACGGAAGGCCCTCCTCGCCCGGCGGGCGAAGTAGACGTTTGCCAGGAGCATCACCGGAATGATGGTGAAGCACACTAAAGCCAGGCGCCAGTCTAGGACGAGCATTGCGACGACTATCCCGATCAGGCTAAATAACGAACCCAGGAGCTGTGTTAGTCCCTGCGAGAGCAGCTGGTTTAGAGTGTCAACGTCGTTGGTCACCCGGCTCATCAGGTCGCCCAAGGGATGGCGGTCGAAGTAGCCTAAAGGCAGGCGCAGGAGACGTTCGAAGATGCGCTCCCGCAGCGAAGCCAGAATGCTCTGCCCGACCCGACCGACCTGACGGAGCTGGCCGCGCGAGGCGAAGGTTCCAACGACATAGACCCCCAGGAGCATAAGCATTGTCCAGGCCAGGCCCACCGGGTCGCCCCCAAAGATAAAACGGTCTATGGCGCGTCCGATCAACCACGGGCCGCCAGCCTGTGCCCCCGCTCCGAGCACGACGAGCACGAAGGCGAGGACCAACTGGCGGCTGTACGGCCGCAGTTCGCCCAGCAGGCGTCGCGCCGTGGCGCGTCTGTTCTCGGCCCGCTCTCGCGGTGTACTGGCGATGGACTCAATGCTCCTCATGGTCGTTTCTCAACTCTTGGGATTCGGCGACACGTCATTTGGACGCTGGTCCCGGCGTAGGGTCCGTGTAGTGGACAAGCAGGTTCTTGCCGTACGTACAAAAGATAGAGCGCTCACTGGCAGTCCGTTGCCCATGGAAGGTTACGGTGATCTTGTCCTCCCCGAACTCGTAGTTCGTATGGGGTCCCTGTTGCGGAAACGTATCCTCACGGCGTCGCCTACTGGGGCACCGTCAGTATAGTCGAGGTGAGGGAGCGCGTGGGCCTTGACGCGCACAGCGAGATGGTTGTTCTTTGGTTCTGAGCGTACTGCTGGAAGAAAGGACGGTCCGGATCAGGAAGGAACCATTTCGGATCCGGACCTCCGTAATGATGCGCTACATGTAGATTCCGCCGTTGACGTTGATGGCCTGGCCGGTTATGTAGTCTCCGTCTACGACGAGGTAGCGGACGGTGCGGGCTATCTCCTGAGGCGTGCCGAGCCGGCGGAGGGGTATCCTCTTCTTTATCCTCTCCTGCGCCTCCTCGGGAACCCCGGAGAACATGTCCGTCTCTATAAAGCCAGGACAGACGGCGTTCACCCTAACGTTGTAGCGAGCCATTTCCAAAGCAGCGGCCTTGGTGAACCCGAGGAGCCCCGCCTTGGCCGCTGCGTAGTTCGTCTGGCCGAAGTTGCCCGCTTCGCCCACGAAGGAGCTCATGTTGATGATGTTGCCGCTCTCCTGCTCTATGAAGTGCGGTAGCGCAGCGTGTACTGTGTAGTAGCAACTGTTCAGGTCCACCTGGACGACCTTGTCCCACTCCTCTGGAGCGAGCTTCTTCATAGTCTTGTCGATGGTGATCCCGGCGTTGTTGACCAGAATATCTATTCGGCCGAACTGCTCGATCGTTTCGTCGATCAGACGCTGCGCCTCCTCCGGGTCCGAGACGTCAGCCTGGATCGCAACCGCCTGCTGCGAGCCGTTCTTCGAGAGCTTCTCCACGACCTCCTCAGCCGGACCCTTGCTCCTGGCGTAGTTGACCACGACTTTGGCACCGCCGGCGCCCAACTCCTCAGCTATAGCCCGGCCTATGCCCCGCCCGGCGCCCGTAACTACTGCGACTGCACCTTCTAGATTCCCCATTGTGGTCCTCCTTTTCCTTTGG
>JAWWQA010000061.1:0-3473 GCA_033854695.1 Rubrobacteraceae bacterium | reverse complement strand
ACTCTCTAGTTTTGGTGGGTCTGAGAGGAGGGTCATTAGGGAGAATGGATAGATGAACGTTGAGCGGGTTCTGTTAGAGATCGAATATCTGGACGCGAAGTAGACAGTAAGAGATAAGGCAGCGCCTACGGACGGTATAGACTCAGAGTTGGTCACGAAGATTTTTCAAGAGCGAGGAGCATCGTGGAGAACGTTAACGGCGGCATGGACGGCAAGGTCGTACTGATCACAGGGGGTACTTCTGGTATTGGCAAGGCTACGGCGACGGCGCTGGCGAGCATGGGGGCGAACGTCGTAGTAACTGGACGTAACGAAGAGCGAGGGAGGAAGGCCAGCGAGGAGATCCAAGCCGAGAGCGGCAACGACAGGGTAGAGCTGATGCTGGCTGACCTTGCGGTACAGACGGAGGTCCGCCAGCTCGCAAAACAGTTCGAAGAGCGGCACGACCGGCTCGACGTGCTCATCAACAACGCCGGCTTGATCCAGAGCAAGCGCACCGAGACGACGGATGGCATCGAGACGACGCTAGCTGTGAATCACCTTGCACCGTTTCTCCTGACGAACCTACTGCTCGATCTGCTCAAGAAGAGCGTCCCCTCCCGGATAATCACCGTAGCCTCTAATGCGCAGCGGTGGGGAAAGATAGACCTCGACGATCTACAGTCGAAGCGGCGCTACAGGGGGTTCCGCGTCTACGGGATGACCAAGCTGGCGAACATCATGTTCACCTACGAGCTGGCCGAGCGCCTGAAGGGCACCGGCGTTACAGCCAACTGCGTGCATCCCGGCGGTGTCAACACCAACTTTGGGAGCAACAACAGCGGCTTCATGACGCTCCTATTCCGGGCGTTCAAGCCTTTTATGCGCAGCTCCGAAGAGGGGGCAGATACGATCATCTACCTCGCCTCCTCGTCCGACGTCGAGGGGATGACCGGCAAGTACCTCTCCGATCGCAAGGTGATAACCGCCTCCGAGGAGGCATACGACGAGAACTCGCGGAAGAAGCTGTGGGAGGCCAGCGAAGAGCTGGTCGGCTTCGAGGTGGCGGCGTAGGTGGGATCTGGAAGGCACGCGGGCATCGAGGTGGAGAACCTCGATCGGGAGTTCAAGAAGGGCCTGCGGGCGGTGGACGGCATAAACCTGCAGGTGGAGCCGGGTGAGATCTACGGCTTCCTCGGCCCTAACGGCGCCGGAAAAAGCACAACGGTTCTCGTGCTTACGACGCTCCTGCCTCCAACGAGCGGCATAGCGCGAGTCGCTGGCTTCGATGTCGTGCGCGAATGCCAGAAGGTGCGCGCCGCCATCGGGGCTGCTTTACAGGAGGCGGCCCTCGACCCGCTCCTTACTGGCCGGGAGCACCTGAAGCTCCAGGCCGCTCTGCACGGGCTTTCGCGGGTCGGACAGGTTCCCGGCTTCGACTTCTCCGCCGGCTACACTGCCTTCCAGTTCGTGTGGTCGCTCCTGCAGGCGGTGGCTTTGGGTGGGGCGTTCACCGGGTTCTCCATAGCGGGGGACTTCGAGAGCGGCTTCGCCCGCAGGCTACTGCTCGCGGCCTCGGACCGTCGTGGCATAGTACTGGGCTACGTCCTGGCCTCGCTCGTCCGCGCGACCGTAACGGGCTCGCTCGTCACCGTCGTCGCGCTGCTCGCCGGGATGCGTCCGGAAGGCGGCGTGGATCTCTTCGGGCTCGTCGGGCTCGCCCTGCTCATCAACGTCGCGGCGACCCTGTTCGGGGCAGGCGTCGCGATGCTCTTCCGCACGCAGCAGGCCGGACCCGTAATATGGACCCCCATCTTCCTGGTCCTATTCCTCGCCCCCGTCTTCGTCCCCCAGCAGCTGCTGGCCGGTTGGATCTCCGCCGTTGCCGCCGTCAACCCCATGACTATCATCTTAGAGGCTGGCCGCGGCTTTGTCTCTGGAGAGCCCACCGGCGGCGCCTTCGCCTTTGCCGTCGGAATCGTCGTGGTCCTGCTGCTCGGCCCCTGGGCTCTCTTCGGCCTCCGCAGGGCAGAGAAAGCAGGATAGAGAGAAAGGAACTCTGATGTCGTCAGCAGCGAATACCGTCCAGAAGATAATCATGAAGGTGCACACGTCCGTGTACCGCGCCACGGGAGGTAAAGTGGCCGGGCGTGTGTTCAAGAGCCCCGTGCTGCTCCTCACCACGACCGGGCGCAAGAGTGGCCGGGAGCGGACGAGCCCACTCCTGTACCTCGAAGACGGGGAGAACCTGGTGATCGTCGCCTCGAACGGCGGGGCGCCCAAGCATCCGGCCTGGTGGCTCAACCTCAAGACGAACCCCGAGGCGATGGCCGAGATCGGAGACCGCAAGCTGCGAGTCCGGGCGGAGCAAGCAAACCCCGAGGAGAAGGAACGACTTTGGCCGAAGCTCGTGGCTATGTACGGCAGCTACGAGGACTATCAGAAGCGTACAGACCGCGAGATCCCGGTGGTCATCCTGCACCCGGTAGACAGCTGACCGGCTCCAGGCATGGCGTCCGGCACGGCTCTCTCGAACTTCTTCCTTTGGGCTTGGATCTTCTACGACTTCAACGACGATGATTACGAAGAGTACAGCGAGTCTAACGCTAACTTCGAGGGATAGGCGAGCGCTGGCGTCGATGTGGTCGGGATGTGGTTCCTGATCCGTAACCTCCGAAAACGCTTCGGAGGTTAGCGTCCGGACGCGCTCCGGGCGGCGATCATTCCCCTGTGGTTTGCATAACGCGCGGTAAGTTGGTCTCGAAAGGCGGCTCGACGATGCCTTTCTCCGTGATGATCGCCGTGACCAGCTCGTGAGGCGTCACGTCGAACGCCGGATGGGCGGCTTGCACCCCTTCGGGCGCGAGGAACTGGCCGGCGAGTTGCGTCACTTCGCCGGGATCGCGCTGTTCTATAGGAATGTCGCCCCCGCTCTCGAGGCTCATGTCTATGGTTGAGGTTGGTGCAGCGACGTAGAACGGGATGCTGTGTGCCTGGGCCAGCACCGCCAGGCTGTACGTGCCGATCTTGTTTGCGACATCGCCGTTGGCCACGATACGGTCGGCCCCGACGATGATGCAATCGACATCGCCACGCCGCATAAAATAGCCGGCCATATTGTCGGTGATCAGGGTCTGCTGCACTCCGGCTTCTTGCAGCTCCCAGGCTGTTAGGCGGGAGCCTTGCAGAAACGGCCGTGTCTCGTCGACCAGCACGTGGAGCTGCTTGCCCTGGGCGTGCGCCGTTCTGATCGGCGCGAGTGCCGTACCGTAGCCCGTAGTCGCCAGACCTCCAGCGTTACAGTGAGTCAGGACCCGTGTACCTTGGCTGAGCAGCGCCGCACCATGCTCACCGATCGCACGGCACATGCGATCGTCTTCGTCGTGGATGGCGTGCGCCTCAGCCAACAATCTCTCGGCTACCTCCGGCACCGGATCGTCGATCTGGGAGCCGCGCGCAACCTCGAGCATACGGTCGGTCGCCCAGCGCAGGTT
>JAWWQA010000060.1:0-5527 GCA_033854695.1 Rubrobacteraceae bacterium | reverse complement strand
GACGTAACCTGGCACCACAGCGACCGAACCCGTCTCCAGCAAGGGCCGCACACACCTCCCCGCGCGCCGTCGTGTATCCTCCGCGAGCACCTCTGCTTCCCCGAAGTAGCAGTTAGTCGCGATGGGGTCGCCAGGCACTATTGCGGCGGGCGCGTCGAGGCTCCTTATCGCCCCGGCGAGGATGGCCGCCGAGAGCCGCTCGCCGTGGACCGCGATCTCATCCCGTCGGGCGGCCGGATTCGCAGCCGGCTCCTCGACCGTCTCGACGAGACGTTTGAGGAGGGAGTGGATGCGCTCTTCGACCTCGTGAAGGTGCTCTCCGGAGACGGCTTCCCGGGCTGCGCGCAGGTGCCGTTCGGCGAGCGTGCGATGGAGCTCCGAGATAGACCCCTCGCGGGTTGACCCGGTCGAAGTTCGGGAAGTGGCGGTGGCGGTTGCGTCGGCGTAGCCGAGCAGGGTATCGGTGGTCCCGGCCATCGCCGAGACGACCACGGCCACGGGGCCGTTTTGGGCAGCCTCGGCGGCTACGTTGGCAGCGCGGATCATCTCCGCACCGCCGCCGACCGAGGTGCCCCCGAACTTGATCACGAGGGGTCTCTGTCTCACTCTATCATTCTTCCTTCCTAGCTCTCGAGGAACGGCCCTACGGCCGCCCTCAATTCGTCCCAGTCCTTTAAAAAGGCGTCGTGCCCGTTCAAGGACTCTATCTCCTCGTAGTACGCATCCGCCCCGACCGCCCTCGCCAACTCGGCCGCCCCGCGCACCTCCGCTGCCGGGAAGAGCCAGTCGCTCGAGATACCCACGAAGAGCAGTTCGGCCTCTATGCGGCCGTACGCCTCTTCGTGGGAGGCGTACCCGGCCCCCACGTCGTAGAGGTCCATCGCGCGGGTGAGGTACAGATAGGAGTTGGCGTCGAAGCGGCCGGTAAGGTCGTGGCCCTGGTAGTGGAGGTAGCTTTCGATCTCGAACCGGCCCCCGAACTCGTCGTACAGAGCAGGCCGGCTCGCCGGACACCTGCCAAACCTCTCCCACTGGCCAGCTGCGCTCTGGTAGGTCAGCATCCCGGCCATGCGGGCGATGGCGAGGCCCGTCTCCGGCCCCTTCTCCTCCCCGTAGTAGTCACCACCTCGCCAATCAGGATCGGCCATGATAGCGCGGCGTCCGATCTCGCTCATCCCCAAACCCTGCGGCCCCAGAGCGCCCGTCGCCGCGATCGGCACCGCCTTCTCTACGTACCCGGGGTACTCGACCGCCCACTCCAGAGCCTGCTGTCCCCCGATGGACCCGCCGATGACCGTCTTGAGCCTCCGTACCCCGAGGTCGTCGAGGAGTCGCTTCTGCGCCCGCACGATGTCTCTAATGGTCACGATGGGGAAACGCATCCCGTAAGGACAGCTCGTCTCGGGGTCAAGCGACGCCGGCCCCGTGCTCCCCGAGCAGCCGCCGAGCACGTTCGAGCACACCACGAAGTTCTCCTCGGTGTCTACGGTGCGCCCCGGCCCGACCATCGTGTCCCACCAGCCGCCCCGCTTGTACGCCTCTGCGACGCCTCCTGAGCAGTGGGAGTCGCCCGTAAGCGCGTGGACGACGAGGATAGCGTTCTCGCCCGAAGAGTCCAGCTCGCCCCACGTCTCGTAGGCGAGCGTAACCTCTTCCAGGAGGCCGCCGAGTTCGGGCTCGAAAGAGCCTATTCGGTGAAAGTGCTTGTCCGGTCGGGCCGGAGCGCGGTTAGCGCCGGCCCCCGGGTCTAGTGTCATACTCAGTAGTAATACAGCCTCCTTCTACACCGCCAGGTTTCCGCCTCCCGCGCAACCCGCTCCGTAGAAGAGGCCGTGTTTGGCTCTCCCCACATCTTCCAGAACCAGGAGGTTCTGCTGGACTTGGCACCTTGCTGTGAAGCTCTGCTAGCTCACTGCCGGTTGCCGCGGTTTCACGGGGCCAGTTCCCTCCGCCGCTCTCGATGCGAGTCCGCGCTAGGGCCGGATGCTAAAACAAGCGGGTATTCGCGTCAAGGGCTGATCCCGATATTCATGCTCGAAGTCCGCGCCACTGCTACACTGCCGTACGTAGCGTTCGGTGCGTCCAGCGTTATTGTCGGGAGGGTTTAGATGGAGAACGAAGAGCGTTTCTTGCCGCAAAACCGCTGGAGGCTGACGGCTCCCGAGTCCTACGTGCTGCTCTACGGCCCGAAGAGTGGAGGCAGTGCCCTCAAGCTCGCCCTGCTGGAGCTGGTCGCCCGAGAGTGCCTGGAGCTGGTCGAGGTCGAGGAGCGCGGTGCGTTCGGCAGGACTAAAAGGGTTGCCACCCTGCGGCATGGTTCAGGGAGGCGGGATCCAGGGGGACCTCCGCTGGACGCTGTAGTGGAGCTGTTGGGCTCTGTGCAGACCGAGGGTTCAGAGGATGGTTCTGGGGGCGTGCCTGTGGCCGAGCTCACCCGGGCAGCACGAAAGCGATACGGCCGGCTCGCGGGCTACGCGGAGGCTGAGGTGTTGGCCTCCCTCATGCGGCGCGGTCTCTACGAGCGCCGGGAACAGCGCTTTCTAGGGATCTTCCGCTACACGCGCTGGGAACCCACGCGGGCTGGCGTGGAGGCGCAAGCCGAACTGGAGCGAAACATGTCGCTCGGTGAAGAGAGGTTCGGCCAGTGGGTTGACGGCGATCCAGCGCAAGCCCTGGCCTTTCTCGGCGTCGCCGGATCCTCCGTGCTGCTGATGTCTCCGCTCCACCCCGACATCCGGCGCCTACACGAACGGCACCGGGCTGAAGGCGCCGACGCTGCTAGTGTCGGCGTGTACCCCATCATCGGGGACGTCTCCAACAACTACGACCTCGGAGACGAACCGGGGAACCTCTTAGGCGGCTTCGACTTCGGAGCGTTCGACCTGGATCTCAGCGTATTCTATGCCCTGGATAGTGTCTTCTCGGCCATTGACTCTGGAGTGGACAGCGGCGGCGGTGATGGTGGCTGGGGTGGCGACGGCGGAGGCGGTGATGGTGGAGGTGGTGGAGACGGCAGCGGAGGCATTGGTTGAGACCCTCATGCCTGCCGGGTTTCCGGAAATAGGACTCAGAGGCAACCGCCCCCTAGCTCGGTTCCCTGATGGGCTAGGGGTCTCCTGACACCTAAATTTGGTCCCAAAAGTCCGGGGTTGCATTCGCTGCGTAGCACGGACAATGCTGGCGATCTATCCTATTGATCTCAGCACAGACATCTAAACCTCAAAGCCTGGCTGTCTGATGCAACCGAGGATGACATCATCCTTCTTGTGTCTCAAACGCTCCTTGGCTTTGCCTATCTCTTTCCTTAGTTCAGAGACGCTCTGGCACCAGAGGTTCTTTAGCTCCACGCACTTAAGGTGCTTCCTGATCCCTTCGTGTCGGGGTTGAGCTCCGGAGCCTCGTAGCTGGGTAGTTGCTCCACTTGCAGCCGAGCACAGCCGCCCCGCTTGAGAGGAAGTCTTTCACTGCTTGGCCGCCATGGATCAGGGAGAGCCCTCCCAGATCACCAACAGAGCTTGCCCTCGATCTGAACCATGAGGTGCTTCAGAAAACCACACCAGGTCTTCTTCCCTTGAGAAGGCCCTCTCTCTCCTGCTCTGAGATGTAGAGCTTGCCCTCAAGCGTTATCCCACTCATCCTTTGGAAAAAGCTCTGGGTGAGCCTCAAGTTGCTCTCCTGCAATGCCACGGTCCTGTCGGCGAGCAACTGGAAAGACTGCCGTGCCGAGTCAGTATCCTGCTCCTCCACTTGATTTATGTTCTGTGTCTGTTGCCCATCCACGGTTTCTGCCTCCACCACAATTGTACGAGAAGTTTACACCCCTCCTACGTGGTAGTCCGCCGACCTTCACCAGCAAAGCTCTCTACACTCCCACAGCAGCCTGCCTTCCTTGATCCGCTGGGGAATATCGACCGAACTTCTAGGAAGCACTGGGAGTCCGAGAAATAGAAATTCTCTGAAACCGAGCTTTCCTAATAGGGGAGTTCTCGGAAACTTCCGTCTAGCTAGGCCGACGTATTCGTTTGTCAAATGATTTTATAGCGGGCTCTGCGAAGTCTTGGTAGGGTTCTAAACAAGGCAAGGGCTTACAAGCATGGGCAGCGAAAGGAGGCGAAGGCCATGGCCGATGAGGACCGGATCTCCCGCTACCGGGCCAACCTTGACGACGAGAAGGACAGCGCTTACCTCTATCGCGTCCTGGCCGAGGTGGAGTCAGACGAGCGGCTCTCGGGGATTTACCGGAGGTTAGCAGAGACCGAGGAGAAGCACCTGCGGTTCTGGGAGGAGAGGCTCCGAGAGGCTGGCGAGGCGGTGTCCGAACGCAGGGTGGGCTGGCGAACGCGAGTACTCGGTTGGCTAGCCAGACGTTTCGGTCCGCAGTTCGTCTTACCGACGATCGATGCACAGGAGCAGGTCGACTCCAGCAACTACGCTACCCAGTCCGAGACTAGAGGCACTCGTATGCCTTCTGAAGAAAGCTCCCACGCGCGTCTGTTACGAGAGATCTCGAGCGGATCCTCCAGGGGGCTGGAAGGTGGTGCCATAGCCCGCCTTGAGGGTCGTCGTCACAGGGCTGCCAGCGGTGGCAACGCCTTAAGGGCTGCGGTACTCGGGGCCAACGACGGGCTGCTCTCCAACTTCAGCCTCGTCATGGGCGTCGTGGGTGCCGCGTTCTCCAGCCAGACCATCCTCATCACCGGTCTAGCGGGGCTTTTGGCCGGAGCGGGCTCGATGGCTATGGGGGAGTGGATCAGCGTGCAAAGCGCCCGCGAACTCTATGAGCGCCAGATCGAGGTGGAGGCGCAGGAGATAGCCGAGATCCCCGACGAGGAAGAGGAGGAGCTAACGCTCATCTACGAGGCCAAGGGGTTGGGGGAGGATCAGGCACGCTCCCTTGCCGCGCGCCTGATGGCCGACCAAAAGAGCGCCCTGGATACACTCTCCAGGGAGGAGCTAGGCATCGATCCCGAAGAGCTGGGTGGTTCAGCCAGGGGGGCAGCTGTCTCCTCTTACGTCCTATTCGCCATGGGGGCCATCGTGCCAGTGTTCCCGTTCCTCTTTCTCTCCGGGTGGCGGGCGATTGCCGCGAGCGTGCTGGCAAGCGTGGCTGGGCTATTCGCTATGGGAGCGGCGACTACGCTGTTTACGGGCAGGAGTGTCCTCTTCTCCGGCACGCGTCAGGTCCTCGTCGGGGCAGCAGCAGCAGCGCTCACCTACGTTCTTGGGGGCCTGCTGGGCGGGTCAGTGAGCGGCTAGGGAAGAAAGCATCGCGACAAGCCGGTTCGCCAGCGTTGCAGCCTACAAGAACGTCTAAAGGTTAGAGGCTGCGAGAAGTTCAGTAGCCTAAACGACCACGGGCACCGGCATATGGGTAATAGTGACACGCCCCAAATTGCTACACTTTTGACCACAGCCTCCCGAGAAGCGTCAACCGCCGAGCCGCTAATGTCTGAGGTCGCTAGGCGGGTCACAGTCTATCGATAAGCTTTCGACGATACCCAGCGGGGAGGCGCCGTAGTTCGGGTGG
>JAWWQA010000059.1:0-3892 GCA_033854695.1 Rubrobacteraceae bacterium | reverse complement strand
GGGTCCTCATTATCTCTGATAGGGTCATCCCTTTCCGGGTGGTTCGACACAGCTACTGGTAACAATGGCCTATTATCTTGTTCAGAGAACCCGAATTGCCCCTGTAGCCATGGCCCCCTTGGCCGATTAAGTGCCGCCTCCCCCTAGAAGTCAACTCTCGCCAATACACAATCTTTAGTGGATTTGAAAGAAACATTAAGGAAATTTAAGCTAATTGTTTTTTTACGATAGGTGTTCAGGTACCATGCTATCGGATGCAGACCACTTGAAACTGTAAGGAGGGGCAGCAAGTTGAGTTGGGTGAAGCTAGTTACGTTGGGGTTTTTGATAGTCGTCGCCAGGATAGCGAGGTAATCAGGGGCGTTACTATGCTCTTTGTCAGTATGAGTAGTACCCTGTTCTAAGAAGGTTTTTACAAGCACGAGGGTCGAGCTCTGAATTCCGGCCCGACTTCTTAAAGGGGCATTGGAACAAGCGAGAAAGGGGGGTCTCGCGTGAGGCGTTGTTGGGAAATTGAGCCGGATCGCATAGTCCTTGAGTGCCACCAGTGTGGAGAATTGATAATCGTACTAGGATGCGAGGAGAACTGGTATACAGGAGGGAATATCGCCTTCGAATGTGAGTGCGGGCAGAGGCTGACCATCGCATCCGAACCGCGTAAGCGAAGAAACCGTAGGGTTTAACGCACTCGTGGGAAGCCAAACCATCACCCGCTCGACGCACAGGCGGAGGCGGACGGCTCTTCCGGCGAGTCTGGCAGCGCTAACCGCTTGGCGAGGTGCCGGTCGTGCCGACGGTGGATTCGATCACTTCCTCGACCTCTTCCAGGCTGCGCTCATGCTTCACAAGGAGGGCGAGGAGGCCGGCGACCAGGATCAGGGCGGCCAGGAACAGGAGCCCCGAGTAGGTGGTGCCGGTGGCGTCGCTCAGGTAGCCGACCGCGTAGGGACCGACGAAGCCGCCGAGGTTGCCTACCGAGTTGATGAGCGCTATTCCCGCCGCCGCGGCTGTGCCGCTCAGGAACGCCGTCGGGAGCGACCAGAACGTAGCGAGGGTGCTGTAGATGCCGAGCGCGGCTATCGTCAGCATGACCATCTCCAGGACGGGCGAGACCTGAACGAGTCCGGTCAGCACGAGTCCGATGGTCCCCACGAAGGCGGCGATAGCCACGTGCCACCGGCGCTCTCCTGTAGCGTCGGAGTGGCGGGCGAAGAGCACCATTCCGATGGCGCCGGCGACGTAGGGGATCGCGGTCAGGAGCCCGACCGCGAACTCGCCGAGACCGGAGAGGTGCTCGATGATGAGGGGCAGCCAGAAGGAGATCCCGTAGACGCTGGTTACGACGCCGAAGTATACGGCACAGAGCAGCCAGACCTTGCCGTTGGTCATCGCCTGGCGCGTAGTGTACTCGCCGTGGTTTGATTTGATCCTGTTCTCCCGGTCCAACGCATCCTTGAGCCACTCGCGCTCCTGCGGCTCCAGCCACTCCGCTTGCCGCGGGCTGTTGTCCAGGTAACGGAGGACGACGAAGCCGAGTATGATAGCCGGAATACCTTCGAGGAGGAACATTACCTGCCATCCGCGAAGCCCCGCGAACTCATCGGAGGCAGAGAGGATGAACCCGGAGAGTGGGGAGCCGATAACGCCGGCTATCGGGATGGCGGACATGAACAGGGCCGTTCTGCGGGCGCGTTCCCGCGTCGGAAACCAGTAGGTCAGGTACAAGATCATGCCGGGGAAGAAACCGGCCTCGGCGATGCCCAGAAGGAAGCGCAACACGTAGAAGCTGATCGGGCCGGTAACCAGGAACATTGCCGCCGAGATGATGCCCCAGGTGAACATGATCCGGGCAATCCAGATCCGCGCTCCGACTCGCTCCATGATGAGGTTGCTGGGTATCTCGAAGAGGAAGTACCCGATGAAGAAGATCCCCGCCCCAAGCCCGTAGACGGCGTCGGAGAACCCTAAGTCCTCGTTCATCTGCAGGGCCGCGAACCCGACGTTCACCCGGTCGAGGAACGCCACGATGTAGAGCAAGAACATGAACGGGATCAAACGCCGCGTAATCTTAGCCAGCGTAACCCGCCCCAACTCGACGTCCCTAGCGCTCTCCATCCAGATCACCTTTCCCCAACTATCGGAACCAGCCGCAGATTAGCAACGTGCTCTATTTGAGTCAAACAAGCGTGCAGACCACAAACCGCTCCTCGGCGCGACGGTCACCCACCTTTCACCTCGACTAATCGTGTTTGATCTCAGTGTCAAGACGGTCGGAGACCCCGACGTTCATCCTTGGAGGGTGTAACTAGCGGTACGCGAGAGGTGTCGTTGTTATACTCCTTCGAGGGAAAGGCCTTCGAGAGAGGAGGACAGTTGGAGACCCAGCTGATCGAAGCCCCCAAATCGGGGGAGGTCCGCCGGTACAGGATGCTCGTCGGTGGCGAGTGGGTGGATGCCCGCTCCGGCAAGACTTTCGAGAGCATCAACCCCTACACGGGCAGAGTATGGGCGACGGCGCCCGAGGCGGGGGAGGAGGACGTTGACGCGGCGGTTGTGGCTGCCCGCGAGGCTTTCGACGAAGGTCCGTGGGGCAGGATGACAGGTACGGAACGGTCGCGCCTGATCCGGCGCCTCGCCGATCTTCTCGCCGAGAACGCGGAGCACCTCGCAGAGGTAGAGAGCACCGATAACGGTAAGCTCTTGCGGGAGATGGGCGGGCAGCTCAAGGCTCTGCCCGAGTGGTACTACTACTTCGCCGGGGCAGCAGACAAAATAGGGGGCGAAACGATCCCCTCAGATAAGCCGAACTTCTTCGTGTACACGCGCCGGGAGCCGATCGGGGTGGTAGGGGCCATCTCCCCGTGGAACTCCCCGCTTCTCCTGCTCACCTTTAAGCTCGCTCCGGCACTGGCCGCGGGCTGCACCATCGTAGTCAAGCCTGCCGAGCAAACCCCGGCCTCGACCCTGGAGTTCGCGAAGCTCTTCGAGGAGGCGGACTTCCCGCCGGGGGTCGTCAACGTGGTGACAGGGTTCGGACCGGAGACGGGGAGACCCCTGGTGCGCCACCCGGGCGTGGACAAGGTTGCTTTCACCGGCTCCACGGAGACTGGCATCTCGGTGATGAAGGACGCGGCCGATCACCTGGCCAAGGTCACCCTGGAGCTAGGTGGCAAGTCGCCCAACATAGTCTTCGACGACGCGGATCTCGAGTCTGCGGGAAACGGCGTGGTCTCTGGAATCTTCGCGGCCACCGGCCAGACTTGTATCGCCGGCTCCAGGCTCTTCGTCCAGGAGAAGGCACACGACGAGCTGGTGGAGAGGCTCTCCGAGAGGGCGAAAAGTGTCAAGCTCGGCAATCCCCTGGAGGAGAAGACGGAGATGGGACCGGTCGCCTTCAAGGAGCAGCTGGAGAAGATCCAGGGCTACATCCAAAGTGGCCAGGATGAGGGAGCCCAACTGGTCTGCGGCGGCAAGAGGCCGCAAGAAGAAGAACTGAAGGACGGCTACTTCATAGAGCCGACCATCTTTACGCAGGTGAATAATGACATGCAGGTGGCCCGGGATGAGATCTTCGGTCCCGTGCTCTCCGTGATCCCCTTCGAAAGCGAAGAGGATCTTATCCGGCAGGCGAACGACACGCGCTACGGCCTCGCGGCGGGCATCTGGACCAGAGACATCCAGAAGGCACACCGGGTAGCTCACGCCTTGAGGGTGGGAACCGTCTGGGTCAACTCCTACCGGACCCTCTCCTTCAATACCCCCTTCGGCGGCTACAAGATGAGCGGTATCGGCAGGGAGAACGGGATGGAATCACTTAAGGAGTATACCCAGGTCAAGTCTGTCTGGGTCGAGCTCTCCGGAAAGACGCGCGACCCGTTCACGCTCGGTTAGG
>JAWWQA010000058.1:0-7699 GCA_033854695.1 Rubrobacteraceae bacterium | reverse complement strand
CCCCAGGACTATGAGCTCCCCCAGGCCGCCACCTCCGATGAACGTAGCCAGAGTAGCACTCGCCACGACCTGCACCGCGGAGGTGCGGATGCCCGCGAAGATCACGGGTGCTGCGATCGGGAGCTGTATGCGGCCCAGGATCTGGCCGTTCGAGAGCCCCATACCCTTGGCCGCATCTATGACCTGCGGGCTGACCTCTCTGATACCGATCGAGGCGTTTATCAGGATCGGGGGTATCGCGAGCAGCGTGAGTGCCACGAGGGAGGGTGCTAACCCGAAGCCCAAGAGTGGGAAGACCAGTGCCAGAATCGCCAGCGACGGCACTGCGCGTCCTATATTGCCGGTGTTTATGGCCACGGCCGACCAGAGCGAAGAGCGGTACACGAGGAGCGCCACCGGCATCGCGATGGCGATCCCGATCAGGAGTGCTACCACCGAGAGCTCGACGTGCACGACGAGCTGCGCCAGGAAGTCCGGGCGCTGGAATACCCCCAGTATGCTGCCCATGCTTTATGCCCTCCTCGCCCGTGCCCAGGGTCTCAAGTACCGCTCGAGAGCCAGCAGAGAAAGGTCCGCGAGGATCGCAAGCAGCGTCGCGAGGACCGCCCCGACTATGACCCTCGTCGGGAAGTTGCGGCTGATGCCGGTGAAGATCAACTCTCCCAGACCCCCGCCGCTAATGTAGGCGCCGATGGTCGCGATCCCGATGACCGTTACGGTAGCTATCCTGGCGCCGGCAACGATGACCGGCAGCGCCAGCGGAAGCTCGACCCTGAAGAGGATCTGGCGCGATGTCAGGCCCATGCCGCGCGCGGCGTCCTTGGTCTCCTCCGGTACCGAGTCCATTCCCGCAACGACGTTGCGGATCAAAACCAGGAGCGAGTACGCGACCAGCGCGATGATGACAGCCCGCGGCCCGAGCCCGATACCGGGGACGGTGACGAGCAGCGCGAAGAGCGCCAGGCTAGGTATGGAGTAGAGGACACCGGTGATGAACGTGACGGGCGGGTAGGCCTTGCGGTAGCGCGAGACCAATATGCCGGTGGGGAGCGAGATCAAGAGCGCTATCGCCACCGAGACGAACGAGAGGTATATGTGGCCTATGACCGCCGGGATGATCTCGTCTGTTAGATTACTCGAGATCCAATTCCAGTCGAAGGTCTTTGGTCCGAGATTCTGGAGAGCTATTAGGCAGCCCATGAAGCTACTCATCACGCTGCTTGGTCTCGGCCTGGTGAGAGAGCCGCCGGATGGTCTCTATGCTCAGGGTGCCGCGTACCCTGTCTTCTGCGTCCGAGACGACGACTGCGCGCTCGGCGTCGGCTCCGATCAGCTCCGACAGCGCGTCTTTGAGGTTCATCCGCTCGCTCAGGCGGGGCAAGCGATCGCCCGCGCCGTTTGGTGGCTCGAGCTCTATATCCGAGACGTGTAAGAGCGAGAGCCTCTTCAGGACCCTGTCGGCGCCTACGAAGGAGGAGACGAACTCGGAGTTCGGGGCGGCGAGGATGTTCTCGGGGGTATCATACTGGGCGAGGATGCCGCCTTCTTTGAGGATGGCGATCTTGTCGCCCATCTTTATAGCTTCGTCTATGTCGTGGGTGACGAAGACTATAGTTTTCTTGATCTCGCCCTGGATGCGCAGGAACTCGTCCTGGAGCCTGTTGCGCGTGATCGGGTCTACCGCTCCGAACGGCTCGTCCATGAGCATGATCGGGGGGTCGGCAGCCATCGCCCGCGCAACCCCCACCCGCTGCTGCTGGCCCCCCGAGAGCTCGGCCGGGTACCGGTCGCGATACTGACCGGGGTCGAGCCCGACGAGCTCCAGTAGCTCGTCCACCCGGGCCGTTATCCGGTCTTTTCTCCACTCGAGAAGCTGTGGCACCGTGGCGATGTTGTCGGCGATGGTGCGATGGGGGAAGAGACCTATCTGCTGGATAGCGTAGCCGATGTGGCGCCTGAGCTTCGTGCCGCTCATCGCGGTGTTCGGCTCGCCGTCTATCAGGATTTCGCCTTCGGAAGGTTCGATCAGGCGGTTTACCATTCGCATGCTCGTCGTCTTGCCGCATCCTGAAGGACCCACCAAAACACAAATCTCTCCGTCGAGAACCTCGAAGGAGAGATCGTTGACCACCGGCCGCGAGGAGCCGGGGTAGGTCTTGCTGACGCCCCTAAACTCGATCATTGCATCTCCTGTACGCCCACGGATAGTACATGCCCCGCTCGAATACATGTATCCTGCTGGATCCGATCACAATGTCCTCCAATCCATTGAGGACACAGTCTATCCCCGCCCCACGCCGAGGAGCCAGAACAGTATGAAATAGATGGCGATAGCGGCGAGGCCAATGGAGTAGACGTTGTTTGCCTGAATAGTCTCACGCTGCTCGGCGGAGGTAGGCAGGGCGCCAAGCACAGCCTCGGCCGGAATCTCGAGGAGCCGGGCGAGGCCGTATATGGCTTGCGTGAGACCGTTCAGGTTCTCGTTTACCTCCGAGTAGACGAGCCCCAGATGCGCCAGGATTACGAAGATCATAAGCGCGAGTATCGTCCGCAACAGCGTCACCGCGAGACTCCTCTCTCCGAGGCTGAAAACCTCCCACGCAAGCCGCTTGCGGCGGCCTCGGGGTAGAAAAAGGCCAAAGACTCCGAGTGCCCGATCTCGAAATAGTTGACGTCGCTGGTCCCCAACTCATTAGAGAGCAAGAACCGCGGAGAGAGCCGGTAGTGGACCGTAAAGTCGTCCGCGCCTTCCAGTCCGTAGAGAGAGGAGTTGAAGCTGGCGAAGTTCTCAGTATGCAGGTAATCGAATACCCTTAACAGGGCCCGCGCCAGCGCGCGCACATCTTCGTCCGTCAGGTCGAAGAGAGATACTCTACCTTCGAACACGCCGACGATATCAATGTGTCCCAGGGGCGCGAAGCCCGTAAGCCACGAGATGCCTCCCTCGCACCCTACCCAGCGCTCCCCACCCTCTTCGGCTTTGACGAGGTCCCTAAAGTAATCGCCTCCGTATTGCCCGAGCCCATCTTCCACGTCCCTGAGGTAACTGGTCGGGACCGGCGAGGCGATAAGCTGGTGGTGCGGGTGTACCAGAGAACCCCCGGCGAGCGGCATGTAGTTCCAGTTCACACTGTAGTGACGGAGTTCCTCGCCTTCCCTCTCCCGTACGCGACCGAGATAAGCGAGGTCGGCGCGGAAAGCGTCCGTGAGAAGATCCTCCGAAAAGCCGTCTAGAGGGATGAAGTCGGCGTTTGAGAGCACGGTGACGGCACTGTAGCGGTCGTAGGGGAAGAGGTTCGGCACGACCAGCGCCTCTCCGACCGAGAGCCTGCCTCCGGGTATCCCCTCTACCTCATCCATAAAGCGTGGTGTGACCTCTTCGCGTTTGTCGGGCGCGAACGGATTAAAGCCCGACCGGAACTGGGCAACCATCCTCTCGACGTCCGGCCTCTGCGCCTTGAAGCCCGTGTCGACTATATGGCTCGTACGGCCGGTGAGGGGGTCGCGCCGGATCTCCGTGATTTTCTCGACCGGCTCGAACCCGCGCGTGGGGTCCAGAAAGCGGCACGCCTGACGAGTAACCTCGAACTCGATCCTCCCCATGAACCTCCTCCGGGTTGTGCGAGGGCTCTAGTGTACTATTTTTCGACCCCGGTTCGCAGCTCAGCTCTCCCTATGGGGCAGTCTTAACGATTCTTCTTTATCTGGTTCAGAAGTTGGTGCTTCGCGTTGTTACTGGGAGAGCGCTTCCGTGCGGCTGTGGAGCTCGTTCTCTTGCTTCTGTTCCGTCTGTGGGAGGTACGATGCTCCAGGAGGAGCGCCACTCCCGCGAAGACGAAGCAGCTCACGCCGATGGTGACGGTCACACGGTCCTGTACGAGCACACCGATGGAGGCGGCCACCGCGGGAATCCACCAGATCGCGAAGAACATTCCCTGTTCGCGGGTACGGTCGTCGAGCGCCATGTGCACGCCGAAGGCGACCCCCGCTAGCGACAACAGGAGCAGCAAGAGCCCGACGAACACAAGCAGCAGAGTCAGCAAGAACCCCACCCACCTATACTACCCGACGTCGCTCGCGTTTCCCACCCATTCCTGCTCGGGTTTGCCCTCTACCGGCGCGACATCTCGCGTCGGTAGGCCTTCATCGCCGAGAGGAACTCCTCCCAGCCGCGCGCCGGGCATTCCAGGCGATTATTGTACAAGGAGAACTTGTGGACGAACTCGTGCACGGCAGACTCCGTGTCCGAGACACAGCGCGGGTGGGTAACGAGGAGGACCTCCCAATCCTCCTCCTCTTTGATGTTGCTTATCGCCTCTTTCAGGCCGGGACGGTGGTAGAGGAGAAAGCCTGGAGCGTCGAGGTCTTCGTAGCGGGCCACGATCTCGTACCCCTCCGTCGTGGCATAGGCTTCGAGTACCTCGCGCTGTTCCCTCGCGGAAGGGAGTTCTCCCTCCGGATCGGTCCTGATGTACGTCGCCGCTAGCGCCACGTAGTCGATGATAGCATGGGCCCCTCTGTCTGGTAGAATTGGCCCGACGCGTCGGGACGTGGCGCAGTCTGGTAGCGCACTCGGCTGGGGGCCGAGTGGTCGCCGGTTCGAATCCGGCCGTCCCGACTTTTACGGGGCCTGGTGAGGCCCGAGGGCTGGCACAGGTACGAAAGGCCGGATGTTTTTGGAGACTCTTTATCTATTACTGGGCATCATAGGGTTCATGGCCATCATCGCCGTCTTCTTCTTCGGTGGGTTCGTGATCCTGGACTTTATCTTCAGCCGCTTCGCCGGAGACCAGTAGCCCGCGAGCCCGAGCTCGCGTTCCTCGTAGCGCACGTCTACCTGAGTAGACCGTGATTTCCGCTCTTAATGACCTCCGCAATCCAGGTGAGGTTTAGCGCAAATTTAAATCGCGGGCTTTCTATGCTACATTGCAGTCGTGCTGCAAGGATGTGAGGCGCCACGACGTATTGCACGCTTTCCTCGCCGATTCGCCCTACCCGAACACTGGTCCCTCAAGGTCGCCTTATGAGCGCGACGGTAATCCTGGGACTGGCCTGGGGAGACGAAGGCAAGGGGCGGGTCTGTGATGCCCTGGCGGCGGACGCCAGGTACGTGGCCCGCTACTCCGGAGGGAACAACGCGGGGCACACGATCCGGGTAGGCAAAGAAGAGTTTGTCGTGCATCTGATCCCTTCGGGCATCGTGCGCGAGGGTGTCGTATGCACCATCGGAAACGGGGTAGTAGTTAATCCGGAGGTTCTGGCCGAGGAGGTCTCGGCGCTGGAGAGACGCGGGCTGGAGGTCAGGAGGCGTCTTAAAGTGGACGGGCGGGCGCACTTGATCCTGCCGTACCACACCAAGCTGGACGGGTACCGCGAGAAGGCCCTCGGGACAGCCAAGATCGGCACCACCAACCGCGGCATAGGCCCGGCCTACGAGGACAAGATCGCACGGGTAGGCATACGCGTCCAGGACGTCTTCGACGAGGGGATACTACGCGCCAAGCTCAGGGCGGCCCTGCGGGAGAAGAACTCGGCGATCACCAACGTCTATGGCGAGGAGCCCTATGATGCCGACGAGCTCGCCTCCTACCTGCTCTCCTTCCGTGAGCTTCTAGAGCCAATGGTCGCCGACACAGGTGCGATATTGCGGGACGCTTTGGGCCGGGACGAGCCGGTGCTTTTGGAGGGGGCGCAGGCGACGCTTTTGGACAACGACTTCGGCACCTACCCGTTCGTGACCTCTTCTAATCCCTCGGCGGGCGGTGCGTGTGTAGGGGCTGGTATCCCGCCCACTCTGCTGAATGAAGTGATCGGGGTGACCAAGGCCTACACGACGAGGGTCGGCGACGGACCCTTCCCGACGGAGCTCTTCGACGAGAACGGAGAGACTTTGCGGCGGGTCGGCAACGAGTATGGGGCGACCACGGGGCGTCCGAGGCGTTGCGGGTGGTTGGATCTCGTGGCAGTGAAGTTCTCGGCTTCCGTGAACGGTATCAGCGGTCTCGCCCTGACGATGCTCGATGTGCTTTCGGCATTGGAGGAGATAAAGGTGTGTGTGGGGTACGAGATCGACGGCGAGAGGGTAGACGACTTCCCCATGCACCAGACCGATCTCCACCACGCTCGTCCGGTATACGAGTCGTTTCCTGGCTGGGGCGTAGACGTTACGGGATGCCGGAAGCGAGAGGAACTACCCGAGGAGGCGCGGGACTTCGTGGGATTCGTAGAAGCCGAGCTAGGAGCGCCGCTACGCATGATCAGCGTCGGCCCCGAGCGGGATCAGGCGATAGTCGAGAGGGTAAAGGCTTAGAGTCGTGCGCCTGCTCGTCGTAGGGAGTGGCGGGCGAGAGCACGCTCTGGTCGAAGCTCTGGCGCGCAGCCCGCGCCAACCGGAGATCTTCGCCGCCCCTGGCAATCCCGGAATGGCCATGCTTGCAGAGTTCGTGGACATACCCGCGGACGACCTGATCTCGTTGCGTGACTTCGCCAAAGACACCGGGATAGACCTGACCGTCGTCGGCCCGGAGGCGCCGCTGGTAGCCGGGATCTCCGAGGCTTTTTGGGAGGCGGGCCTGAAGATCTTCGGCCCTTCGCGCGCCGCCGCTCGCATAGAGGGCTCGAAGATCTTCGCCAAAGAGGTGATGCGCCACGCCGGCGTTCCCACGGCCCGCTCAGAGGCCTTCGACCGGGAGCAGGCGGCATTGTCCTACCTCCGCACTCTACCGCCGCAAGACGGCTATCCTGTGGTCGTCAAGGCGGATGGCCTGGCGGCGGGCAAGGGCGTCAGGGTCGCGGAATCCTACGAGGAGGCCGAGCACGCTGTGCGGGCCGCCTTCGCCGGGGCGTACGGAGCGGCGGGATCGCGTTTGCTCATCGAGGAGTACCTCGTGGGTAAGGAAGCTTCTGTCTTCGCGCTTACGGACGGCCGGAACATCCTGCCTTTTGTGCCGGCCCAGGACTACAAGCGCATCTACGATGGCGACGAGGGGCCGAACACCGGCGGAATGGGGTCCTACTCCCCGACCATGTGGATGGAATCCGGGACCTACGCGGAAGTAGTGGAGCAGATCATAACGCCTACCGTCCACCAGCTCGCCCTCATCGGCGCGCCCTATGTTGGCCTTTTATACGCTGGCGTAATGATTACACCCGGGGGCCCGAAGGCGCTCGAGTTCAACTGCCGCTTCGGCGATCCAGAGACCCAGGCTCTCCTGCCCCGGATGGAGACGGATCTTCTCGAACTGCTCATAGCTTGCACGGAGGAGAACCTCAGGGGGCGTGAGATCTCCTGGTCCACCCAGAAGTCCGTGTGCGTGGTCCTCGCCTCTGAGGACTACCCCGAGTCGTCCTCAGAGGGGGATGAGATTCTGGGGCTCGACGAGATCGCGGGGCTACCGGGCGTCTGTGTCTACCACGCGGCCACCCGTGTTGAGAACGGCTTCTACTACACCTCCGGCGGGCGCGTCCTGAACGTGGTCGGGACGGGCGACTCGATAATGGAGGCCCGCGCCCGGGCTTACGCCGCCGTCGAGCTCATATACTTCCCCGGCAAGCAGTATCGGACAGACATAGCTTTGGAGGCCCTTGAGATGGAGGAACTTTGACACCCCTGGTCGGGATACTCGTCGGCAGCAAATCAGACATGCCAGTCGTCGAGAAATGCACCACCCGCCTAGATGAGCTAGAGATAGAGTACGAG
>JAWWQA010000057.1:0-4373 GCA_033854695.1 Rubrobacteraceae bacterium | reverse complement strand
AACGCGGCCAGGTGCAGCACGTGTCCCCCGCTGTAGGAGCTCCCCCATACCCCGATCCGGGAAGCATCGACCTCTGGCCGCTGCGAGATCCACGTTATGGCGTTGCGGTAGTCTTCGTGCTGCTCGTGGGGGATCAAATGCCCCCGCGGTTCACCCTCGGAGTCACCGAAGTAACGGTAGTCGAAGACCAGAACGACGAACCCCGCCTCCTCGAACTTCTCGGCGAAGTTCGATAGGTACATCTCCTTTACCGCGCTGAACCCGTGGGCCATGACAATTGCCGGACGCTCCTCGTCACTTCCCAGGTCATCTGGCGTGTACAGCCATCCCGTGCAGTTAAGTCCCTGGCTCGGAAAGGTCACGTCTTGCCTCATGTTAGTGCTCCTTCGGTTCCCACCTTTGGATCCCTTGCCCTTCTTATCACATAGTATGGTAGATCACTCAACAATCACAATCAAGGGAGGAAACCCCTTAGGGCATGGGATCAATATCGTTGTAAGTACTGTAGAAAACGCCCACAAAAGAGCGTCTGGAGCCATTCGCGCACACCCAAAGAAAGGTCTGATTCGAGGACCGTCCCCTAACAAGCTCCAGGGTCGCTCTTCATTCGGGCCAGCCTCTCGGCTTCATCCACTATCGAGAGTAGTTCCCCAAGCCCAGGGTTATGTGACTCCGAGTACTCCCCATCCAGGCAGATGGCTGCCAACACCTCCGGGTCCAAGGAATAAAACCCCACCCAGGCGGACTTAGAGTCCGGGGGCACCGCGTTGGGCGAGCTGCAAATCACCAGGTGGGGGTCGAGTCGCTCCATCTCGGCTTCGAACTCGTTAGGTTCGGCGACTGCCACTTGCGCATGGGGCCGGTGCGTCTGGATGGCGCTGGCGATCGCGCACTGGTAAACGCGATATTCAGTTCTGAAAGCTACCAGTATTCGCGTCTTATTACCCCTCTTCCACGGCTTTTTCTGCCCGCTCCAACGAATGGCACTGTAAAGGTTTTCCGGACTTCGCGCATGAGGCAAATGCACTAGGAAAAGATGGTCCATGTGCTTCATGTCGCCGGCTCCTCGCTCGATAACAATTCAGTACATTGCCAGGCCGGCACTGAGTCTCCCCCCCTCCTATTGCGCCGGCCCTTCTCCCTTCCCGAATAAATCCTCGACAACCTGTCCTATGCAGAGGCTCGCCCGGGTAAGAAAATCACGATCGTGTCCCACCACTATCTATACGCCTGATCCCCGCACATCCGAGATGGGCACGGGTTAGTTAACGGACATCTACCACACCATAGCGCAGGGCGAACACGAGCGCCTGCAGCCGGGAGTGCACTCCAAGTTTGGCGAGGATACTCGCCATGTGGTTGCGTTCGGTCGGAATGCTTATGTTGAGCCGCTCGGCGATCTCCGGTCCGTCGAGACCCTCGGCCAGCGCTTGCAGCACCTCCCTCTCGCGGGGGGTGAGCTGTGCGATGGCCTGGCGGGCCTCGTGCTCCTGCTCCCGCCTGAAGCCGGCGAATCTTAGCAGCTCCACAACCTCTTCCAGGGGCAGCAGCGTCTCGCCTGCCCTAAGCCGCCGCACTGCTTCCACAACCTCGTCCATGCCGGCTGACTTGTGCAAGACGCCTGCGGCTCCGCTCTCGACAGCCCGGGCAATCTCCGCCTGGTCAAGACTGGCGGTCAGGACCAGTGCTTGTGCTTGCGGGTTGTGGGCGCGCAGCTCTCTTATAAGGTCACCTCCGTAGCCATCGGGGAGCCCCAAGTCGACGACCGCCACGTCTACCCCGCCCTCGAGCATTCCCCGCGCCTCGGCGAGTGACCCTGCCTGCCCCACCACAGCGAACTCCGGGTCTTGTTCGAACAGCGAGGCAGCTGCTTGCCGGAACGAAAGGTGGTCCTCGACGAGGATGACGCGGGTTTTTTCTTCAGGTTCCTTACCATCTTTCTCGAGAGCCAGCTCGAACCTTACTGTAACGCCCTCGCCGGGCTGGGTCTTGATCTTCAGATCTCCCCCCAGTGTGCGGGTTCTTTCGCGCATTCCCCTGAGGCCCATCCCTGCGGGAGTCTTCGCCGGGTCGAATCCCCGCCCATCGTCCGAAACCTCGACCCAAAGCTTGCCCCCGGAATCCCCCGCGGCAACCCAGACGCTGCTGGCCCCCGAGTGGCGCCGGGCGTTGGCCAGCGCCTCCTGCACGATACGCAACAACTCAGTGCCCCTCTCCCCGAGAAGAGTTGAGGGGAAGCTATCTTCCACGGCCAGGCGTATGTCACGGTTCAGGTACCTTCTGCGGTTCAGCTCCACGAGAGACTCGAGCATCTTGACGAAGTTCCGGTCTTGGTCCCCTCTCTCCAGGCGTAGGTCCTGGATCGTCCCGCGCACCCCCTGCCCCACCCGCTCAAGCGCTTGAACCGCCCGCTCCAACCGGTCGTTCAGCCCCGGGTCGTTAGAGATGGCCTGCACGAGCTGCATCTCCGCCAGAGTGTAGGTCAGGTCTTGCAGGGCCTCGTCGTGAAGATCGCGGGCTATGCGCTCGCGATCGGCCTCCCTGACCTCGCGCAGCGCCTCCTCTGCCTCTTCGCGCTCGACTGCCGTAGCGAGCACGTTGGCGACAGACTGGAGGAAGTTCACGTCATCGTCGGTAAACTTTTGGTGACCCGCAGTAGTGTATGCACCTAGCACCCCGAAAGGCTTGTCCCTACCGTGGATCACGGCGCTCATGCTGCTGACCACCTCGTGCTCGTGGAGGAGCAGGGAGACACTAAAACGCCTCTCCGTGCGGAGGTCCTCGACGATCACCGGCTCGCCTACGAGCAAAGTGTAGCCCTCCTGGGAGTCCAGGCCCGCCTTCACCATCGTGCTTCCGACAAGCCCATCTTTCCAGCCCACGTTCGCCCGCAACAGCAGCTCATCGGTGGAGAGGAGTTCGAGGACCCTGCAGTACTCCACGTCCAAGGTCCGGGCGACGAGGGCGACGGCCTCATCCATCAGGACCGCGAGGTCCATCTCCGCCAACGCCCGCATGCCCAGGTCGGCTACGGCAGCCTGCTGGTGGGTCCGCGCCGCCAGGTTCTCCTCGGCTGCCTTGTGAGCGGTAATGTCTGAGTGTATTGCTACGTATTGGTAGGGCCTGCCACGCTCGTTCAGGAAAGGAACTATGGTGGTGTCTACCCAGTAATGGGTGGCGTCCTTCGCCCGATTCTTAAGCTCCCCCCGCCAGACATCTCCTCGGTCTATGGTCCTCCAGAGGTTCCTTATGTACTCCTTGGGGTGGTAGCCAGAGTTGATGATGCGGTGGTCCTGTCCTACAAGCTCTTCTTTAGAATATTTGGAGATCTGGCAGAACTTGTCGTTTGCGTAAGTGATCCTGCCGCGCTGGTCTGTAAACGCGACGATGGCTGCTTCGTCTATTGCGAACTTTAGATCCGCCAGTTCCTTGAGAGACGCTTGCAACGCCTCTTCGGCCTGCTTGCGTTCGTTTATGTCCTCGATGACGACGATAAAGTACTTAGGTTCGCCCGAAGGCTCGCGGACCAGCGAAACGGTAAGGTATACCCAGACGATCGAGCCATCCTTGCGGAAGTAGCGCTTCTCCATCGAGGACGTGCGGATCTCGCCATCCAACAGTTGGCGGAGCTGCTCCAGGTTGGCTTCCAGATCGTCGGGGTGGGTTATATCCTGGAACGTCTTCTCCAGTAGCTCCTCTTGTGTGTAGCCGACGATGTTGCAGAGCTTCTGGTTGACCCTCAGCCACCTGCCGTCGGGCGCGCTGTGCGAGATGCCTACAGCAGCCTGGTCGAAGGTGGCCCTAAAGCGCTCTTCGCTCTCCCGCAGCCGCAACTCATCTTCGGACCGTTTGGACACGGTTACGTCACGATCTCCTTCTCAGGTGAAGACGCGGACTGGGCAACGGTGCTCGCCACCGCACCGGAGTATGTCGAGGACAAGGCAGTATTCTGATCAACCAAGGCCACTCCTGCAACAGTTCCTACCTAGGGCTTCACGACCGGGATCGGAGCCGGTTGTGCTCCCGCGCAAACCAGCATACCACGTGCGGATCGAAACGTGGCCCATCTTGACGTAGTAGTCATAGTCCGTTTGCACTAGAGAAAGATAGCCCGTTTGATTCATGTTAGCCACGATACTCCGGGCGATACTGTGGCTTCCATGAAAATCCCAAGGCAGGGACCAGACATGCAGGACGGGGAAGGAGTTAGCCGAACATGATGACCACGATCGAGCGAACCGAGGGACACTATGACGTCCAGAAGGTAGACTTCGGCAGGGTCTACAGATGGTGTCCTGAGTGTGTAGTTCTCGAGTGCGAGTGTGGAGAGAGGCTAACGCTTACCAGCTCCATGTCCACCTGCAACGAGTGTA
>JAWWQA010000056.1:0-7084 GCA_033854695.1 Rubrobacteraceae bacterium | reverse complement strand
CTTGATAAACGTCGGCTGGCCTCCCGGGTAGTAGCCGGCCTTGCTTTTAGACTCGACGGTGCTCGTCACGACCTCGAAGCCTGCGTCCGCGGCCTCTTCTTCCGAGAGCCCCGTCTTCGCCACCACCAGGTCGAAGACCTTGAAGACGCCGGTGTTCAGAATACCAGGGAACTCGAGTACGTCCTCGCCGCGGGCCGCGTTCGTGCCCGCGACCCGGCCCATCTGGTTCGCCGTGTCTCCCAGAGGTTCCCAGCCGCACTCGCCCGTCACCAGGTGCACCGACTCTGCGCAATCCCCTGCGGCCCATACGTCCCGGAGGTTCGTCTTGAGGTGCTTGTCCACCTGGATCGCACCGGAAGGCCCGATCTCGACCCCCGCCTCCTCGGCGAGCGTTACCTCGGGCTTTGCGCCGACCGCGACGATTACCAGCTCCGCTGCAATCTCCTCGTCCCCGAAGCTCACGGCCCGGACCCGCTCATCGTCGTCCTTTACCAACCTCCTGACCTCTTCCCCGGTGAAGATGCGGACGCCTTTCTCCTCGAGGTGCTCCTCGATCTTTTCGGAGATATCGGGGCTGTAGATGCCGCCGATCCGCTCCATGGCCTCGACAAGGGAGACTTCGATCCCGATCTCGACGAGGCTCTCGGTGATCTCGAGTCCTACGTAACCGCCCCCTACGACTACCGCCTTCTTAGGCGATCTCTCCTTTATAAAGGAGCAGATTTTGTCTGAGTCGGTGAGGAAGCGCAGGACGAAGACGCCGGCAAGGTCCGCGCCGTCGATGGGGGGAAGGATGGCTCGGGCGCCTGTGGAGATGATCAGACGATCGTAAGAGTCCTCCAACTCTTCGCCGGTCACAAGGTTCTTGACGACGAGCTTTTTGTCATCCGGCGATATCCTCTCGACGCGGTGGCGGGTTAAGACCGCGACGTCCTTTTCGGCGAACTGCTCCGGAGTGCGGGCGACGAGGGCGTCGCGGTCTTCGACGACGCCGGAGATCAAGTACGGCAGCCCGCACTCGCTTATGGAGATCTCAGGCTCCTCCTGGTAAACGGTTATCTCGAGGTCGGGGTCAACCCTCCGGGCCCTCGAAGCTGCCTTCGTTCCCGCTGCCACCCCTCCGATCACGACCAAACGCATCTCTTATATCCCTTCTGTTTCGAAAATTCCTTTCGATAAGTGTACCGGAGGACTCTCTACAGAAAACAGGACAGCGAAAAGCCCCCGGGGAACGTCCCCGAGGGCTCGGTCTTGTCGACGCAAGGCGTTAAGCTACGAGGCGCCCGTTAGGAGGACTTTACGGCCTGGTAGCGGCGTTCCGCCTCTTCCCAATTGACCACGTCCCACCAGGCGTTAATGTACTCGGGGCGGCGGTTCTGGTACTTGAGGTAGTAGGCGTGCTCCCACACGTCTAGCCCGATCACCGGCAGCTTGCCCTCCATCAGCGGGCTGTTCTGGTTCGAGGTGCACTCGATCGTCAGCGAGCCGTCGGGAGCGGCGATGAGCCACGCCCAGCCCGAGCCGAAGATCGCCCCTGGTGCCGCAGCGGCTGCCCACTGCTCCTTGAAGGCGTCGAAGGAGCCGAAGCTCTCGTTTATGGCGTTCGCCAGGTCCCCGGAGGGTTCGCCGCCGCCGTCGGGGCTCATGATCTGCCAGAACATCGTGTGGTTGGAATGACCGCCGCCGTTGTTTCTAACTGCTCTGCGGATGTCCTCCGGCACGTTGTCTATGTTGGCCAGGAGCTCGTCGACGTTCCCCGGGTCGACGTCAGGGTGCTTCTCCAGTGCGGAGTTGAGGTTGGTCACGTACGTATTGTGATGCTTCTCGTGGTGGAGGTGCATCGTCTCTTCATCGATCGTCGGTTCCAGCGCATCGTACTCGTAGGGCAGCGGCGGAAGCTCATAAGCCACAGTCTTTCTCCTCTCCTTCGCTTACGGAGTTAGGGTACCCCAAAACCACTCCTCGCAAAAGCCCTCGTTAATCCTTTCTCAGCGCGGCGAGGGTGAGGAGGCTGGCGGCTGCCAGTGCCGCGGCGACGAGCTGTATGGTCCAGATGATGTCTGGTAGTTGGGTGTCGAAGAGGAGGCCGGCTACTATCGAGCTTTTGCCGTGTCCCGGGCCAAAGCAGCAGCCGATGAGGCAAGGTAGGTGCCACGTCGCTCGACGGGAGCGAGCTCGGCGGCGAGGGCCGTGCCGGCGACCTCCAGGAACATCTCTGCCAGAGTGAAGAAGCCGGCGAACGCGATGAGGATGTCCAAGAAAGACTGCGTAGCGAGGAGCGTGGCCGACAACGTTGTGGAAGTAGATCGTGGAGAACGGGAAGTAGAGGCCCTGCCCGAACCGGAAGACCAGCATCGCTCCCAGCAAGAGCCATACTCGCCGGTCTAACTTGCTTAACCTCGCACCCATTGCCTTCAGCACCCGGCAATCATGCCCGGGATCACGCCCCCTACTACATGAGATACTTACCTGGGGACGCGAGAGGAGTAAGAAGATGGGTAAGGACCTTACCGGCGGCATAGATCTACCCGACAATCTGGCGGCCCTCGCCTGGGCACTGAAAGAGAGAAACCTCTCGTGCGTCGAGGTCACTTCGGCGGTCTTGAGCCGTATCGAGGAGCATAACGGTGCGTTGAACACCTTCGTCACCGTGTTGCCGGAGCAGGCGCTGGAGGATGCGTGGCGGGCGGAGAAGGAGATCCTCGGTGGAGAGTACAGAGGATCGCTCCACGGTGTTCCCGTCGGCCTGAAGGATCTCATCTACACCAAGGGTATCCGCACCACGATGGGCTCCGCTTTCTTCAAGGACTTCTTCCCGGAGTACGACGCCACCGTCGTACGGAGGCTGAAGGAGGCTGGGGCTGTGATCCTGGGGAAGACGAACACCCACGAGTTTGCCTACGGCCCGACGGGGGACCGTTCGTATTTCGGGCCGACGCGCAACCCCTACGACCTGGCCAGGATCTCCGGTGGTTCCAGTGGCGGCTCGGGGGCGGCCGTCGCCACCCGCCTTCTCTACGGCGCTCTAGGCTCCGACACGGGCGGCTCGATACGGATACCCTCAGCACTTTGCGGCGTCGTCGGCATGAAGCCGACCTTCGGGAGGGTCAGCAAGCATGGCATCTTTCCTCTCTCCTGGATCCTCGACCACGTGGGCCCTCTCACCCGCACTGTTGAGGACAACGCCCTCCTCCTGTCCGCCCTCGCGGGTTACGACTCGCAAGATCCCTACTCAGCAAACAGACCTGCCGAGGACTTCGCCCGGGAACTCGACCGGGGTGTCCGTGGTGGTAGGGTCGGCGTCCCGACGGACTTCTACTTCGAGCATGTCGAGGGCGAGGTGGAGGAGAAGGTGCGAGAGGCCACGGAGATCTTCCGATCGCTCGGAGCAGAGGTTAGTGAGATCCCGCTGCCAGGTCTGTGGGAGACGCTTCGGGCACAGCGACTGGTTCTAGCAGCGGAGGCCTACGCCGTTCACGAGGAGCGGCTGAAGAGCGGGCCGGAGAGGTTCGGCGAGGAGGTGCACCAGCGCCTCCTGGATGGCGAGAGGCTCAAGGCCCATCGCTACGCGACGGCCCAGCAGACCAAGCTGCGCTCGCTGGAAGACTTCGGCCGCGTTCTGGCGGACGTGGACGTCCTGTTGACGCCGACCGTACCCATCGCGGCGACGGAGATCGGTCAGAGGGACACGACCATCAAAGGGTACGAAGAGACGGTCCCCTCGGCGTTGACCCGCTTCACAGGTCCGACGAACCTCAACGGCCTCCCGAGCCTCTCGATCCCGTGCGGCTTCACTGCCTCGGGACTACCGGTGGGACTGCAGCTCATAGGTCGGCCGTTCGACGAGGCGACCCTCTACCGTTACGGGCACGCCTACGAGATGTCTTCCCTATAATCAGCGCACCCGGAGACGATCTAACGAAGGGTTGGTGGTGAAGGAAGCAGAGTGGAGCCGAAGTGGAGGGATGGAGGTCGGGACGGTCGCCGCGCTCTGGCGTTACCCGGTGAAGTCAATGCTGGGCCAGGAGCTGGAGGAGGCTATCGTCACGGAGCAAGGGCTTGCCGGAGACCGGGCCTACGCCGTGGCGGAGGCGGAGAGTGGCCAGATCCGCAACGCCAAAAAGGCCGGCTGGGAGAACCTGTTCGAGTTTCGCGCTTCCCTGATCGGAGAACCGGATGGGGAACCTTCATGCCTCCGGATAACCCTGCCGGACGGTGAGATCGTCACCGGGGAAGCGGAGGACCGCGACGAAAAGCTCTCTCGCGCCTTCGGAAGAGAGGCAACCCTCGTCTCTGGCGGTGCCTTTTTCGAGCTCGGCGTCGTACACCTACTTACCACCACCTCCCTAAAGAAGCTCGGGAAGCTCTATCCGGAGGGCTGCTTCGATCCTCGCCGCTTCCGTCCAAACCTCGTGCTGGAGCACGACTCTGAGGAGGTCGCGTTTATAGAGGACGGCTGGATGGGGCGGATGCTCTCCATCGGGGATGAGGTGCGGCTGCGCGTAACCGACCCCGTCGCCCGATGCGTGATGACCACTCTGCCGCAATCCGACCTGCCGAAAGATCCCGGTATCCTTAACACCACCTACCGGCATAATGACAACAATGTAGGCGTCTACGCAGAGGTACTACGGGGTGGCAAGATTCACCTTAGCGACCCGGTACTGCTCGTCTAGCTCTCGATCAAGAACTCTTGTGTGCCCGTACTTTGGCTTACACCCCGTTTCCTGGGGCTAGCGTGTCGGGAGGGTTTTCTTGTGTAGGTTTGTTTCTTCCTATCGGCGGTTCGGCGATGGAGGTCTCCAGGGTTGCCTTGCCAGAGCGGGCGCGGACCCAGAGCCAGATCAGGAGGCTACCGACGATGGTCGCGGCGAGGCCGAGCAGGCCGTCTTCGGGACCGAAGACGCCGCCGGTGAAGAGGAGTGGTCCTCCCTGCTCGATGGAGATGAACGTCGCGCCTATGGGTTCGATACCGCTTACCGGGAAGCCGAAGACGTTGCCCTCGAAGAAGTTCCAGGTTATGTGCAGCCCGATAGGAATGGCGAGCCGTCCTGTCAGGACGTAGCCGGCCCCCAGAAGGAGCCCCGCGAAGGCGATAATGATGGAGCTGGTGATCGTGGCATTGGGGTTCGCCAGATGGAGCAGGCCGAAGAGGGACGACGAGAGCACCCAGGCCAGCAAGATCGCACCGCGCGGCCCGAGGCTCGGGTAGTTGAGCCCCTCTGCCATGTTAGTGAGCTGGTAACCTCGGGACATCAACTCCTCGTAGAAGCCTACGCATACGAACGTCACGAGGGGGACGAGGATGGCCAGGGCGAAAGAGCCACTCCTGTCGACGACCTCGAACGTTCCAGTGACGGCGATCCAACCGGCGGCCAGCTCCATGAAGAAGATTCCCGCCATGAGCAGGACGCCCAGAGCCAACCCGAAACAAAAGTCTAGCCACCAGCTCCGGTCCAGCTGCATTCCGAACCCGGAGAACGGCCGGTGGTCGAAGAAGCGGCCCGCGAGCCACATGCTGCCCACCGTCACCACGAATGTCGCCATGGAGCCAATTGCGAGAGAAGCCGGGGAGGCTGCGAGCGTCTCGGCAGAATCGCCTCCAAGGCCCGTTTCTTCAGAAACCGTAAGCAACACTAAAGCGAGCCCTCCTGCGAGCACCAGACCTACCGCGTTTAGCGCGAACTGGAACAGGAGACGCCAGAAGGCGCGCAGACGTTTCTCCCGATGATTGTAAAGCGGATTCACCACGAGCTAACGAACCTTTCTAGGTGCGACACACTACAATGGACACGGTTGAAGGATTCTCCCTAGAATTCCACGTTATGCGTTCTTCTACACATAGTTGCAGCGGGCGACCGCCTCCTCGAGCTGCCTGCGGGCGCCCGCGTGCAAGGGCTTGCCGTGGGCCATAACCACGGTATCGAACTCTTCCGCGAGCAGGTGCT
Organism: Rubrobacteraceae bacterium; assembly: GCA_033854695.1. Taxonomy (GTDB): domain Bacteria; phylum Actinomycetota; class Rubrobacteria; order Rubrobacterales; family Rubrobacteraceae; genus Rubrobacter_F. The sequence continues at coordinate 1,136 of JAWWQA010000056.1, read as the reverse complement.
CGGACGAGCGCTTCGCCTGCGGGGGATCCGTGCAGAAGATCTTAAGCACTCCTACCCGGACCTTACGCGGCGTCGCGCCGAACGCATCGCCGGTAAACAAGAGTCCGTCTTCGTCCCGCAGGAGCGAGGTATGCCCAAGGGAATGGCCAGGTGTGGAGACCACGCGGAAGCCTGCCACCGTGTCTCCCTCGCGCACTACGCGATCCACCGGCGCTGTAGGTAGCCGCTGGTAGCGGCTGATGAAGCGGAAGACCGGATTGCTCGAAGGGTCCGACCCGCGTCTGCCGGAGATGACCTCCGCCTCCTTCTCTGATGCTATAACCTCCGCCTCCGGTGCCCACTCCCGCACGCCAGGCAGGCCACCTATATGATCGGAGTGGTGGTGCGTGAGGTAGATGCGCCTCAATTCCTCCGGACTCCCTCCGAGTGCTGCCAGTGCCTCCCGAATGGACCCCGCGCTGCTCCCCACGCCGGTGTCCACGAGCGTCCACCCATCGGAGTCTTCTAGTAGAAGGACCGAGATGGCGTTCGAGAACCTTACCGCGTCCACGCGGTACACCCCCGGTGCTATACGTTCCGGCACGGCCATACAAAGCCCTCCTTGCCGATTTATCGTCGCGACCCTATCCACGAAGGGTAACACGCTCTTTGCTCTGGGCTTTCGATTCTGCGGAGGTATGTTCCGGCTTCTAGTGCACTCTTCGGGTCCGGCAAGGAAGACGCCGGAGAACACAAGCTCAGAGCGTGGGGCCGGTTATCCTTCCACCAGGTGCATCTTCTTCTTTGCTATCCCGATCCGGGCTATCGTGCCGGAGTCGAACGCGAGATAGTCGGCATCGACATCGCTTCTGAAGATCCCCCGTCTCGGGGAATGAGGACGGCGGCTTTGGGAGAATTGATGAGATGGTGGCGGCACTTTGCCGTTTACGGTGGCCCGGTGTAAGGTAGGTGAGCATCAATCGGAAACGTTCGGCAGGGAAGGTATATTCATGGCTATGGTCATTGGGGTTCCGAGAGAGGTGAAGGACAACGAGAGCCGGGTTTCGATGCAGCCGGACGGGGTGGCCGAGTTGGTGCACCACGGGCATGAGGTGATCGTCGAGCAAGGGGCCGGGGTAGGTGCTAGTTTCGATGAC
>JAWWQA010000055.1:0-3941 GCA_033854695.1 Rubrobacteraceae bacterium | reverse complement strand
TGGAACTGGTACTTCTTGCCGCAGTTCCCGATGCTCATCGCGTTCTACGTCGCGGGGATCGCGGAGATAAAGCGGATTCCTTTCGACCTACCGGAGGGGGAGAGCGAGATCGTCGGCGGGTTCATGGTCGAGTACTCCGGGATGACCTGGGCCCTGATCCAGGCTTCCGAGTTTGCCTTGATGGGCCTGATGTCGGCGATCGGCGCGACGCTGTTTTTCGGGGGCTGGCAGCCTCCGTTCGAGTTCCTCGACCTCGGGAACTTCAACTGGATCTGGTTCGGTCTAAAGGCGGCGCTCCTCATGTTTTCCTTCCTGTGGATACGCTGGACCCTGCCGCGCCTGCGCATGGACCAGCTGATGGACTTCGGCTGGAAGGTGCTCGTGCCGCTTACCATTCTTTGGCTGTTCGTTACCGCCGGCGCGGTGCTGGCGTTCCCGTCGATTTTCGGATAGAGGAGGGCTCGTAGTATGCCTCAATTGGGACAAGGAATTATGAAGGGGATGGGGATCACCCTCAAGCATCTCTTCGGAAAGAAGATCACACGCCAGTACCCCGAGTACAAGCGCCCGCTGCCGGAGCGTAGCCGCGGGCTGCTGACGGTGGATATGGATCGGTGTATTGCGTGCCTGCAGTGCATGAGGATATGCCCGGACCACTGCATCTCCATCGAGCAGGAGAAGCGCGACGCGGATGGCTCGGGTAAGGCCAAGCCCTACGCGGTCGGTTTCGTCATCGACGACTCGCGCTGCATGTACTGCTCCCTTTGCGTCGAGGTCTGCCCGGTCAACTGCATCTACCACACCGAGGAGTTCGAGGCCCAGGCCTACAACCGCCTGGAGCTCGCAAGGCAGTTTGGTGAGCGGCCCGTCGATCCGACGGTGGACCCCAAGCCCACCGTCAAAAAGAAGAAAAAGGCCACCGCCAAAAAAGCTCCCAGGACCGTAGAGCGTGCCGTAACCGAAAAGGATGAAACGGCTTGATCGTCGCGTTCGTCTTTTTGGCTTCGATGACCCTCCTTCTGGCGCTCGGGGTGGTCTTGAGCCGCAGCGTCGTTCACTCGGCCCTGTTCATGTCGGGGTCTTTCTTGGGGGTAGCGGGCTTCTTTGTGATGCTAAACGCCCCGGCGCTCGCGGCGTTTCAGGTGCTCATCTACGTCGGAGCGGTCACAGTAGTGATCCTGTTCGGCATCATGTTCACACAGCGACCGCAGGCTCGGCGATTCCGGACGATCATCAACCGTCAAACCTGGTCGGGGCTTGTTGTCACCATCGGGGTTGGAGCGTTCCTGGCGTACATCCTGAGCATCCAGGACTGGGCCGGCACATGGCCGGGGCACGGGCCTCGAGAGACCGCCGCTTTAGGAGAGATATTGCTGGGCGTAAACGGAGCCCCGCCGATCTTCGGGTTGCTCTTCGAGGTGATCTCGATACTGCTTCTGGTCGCGGTAATCGCGGCGATCGTGGTCAGCCGCCGCAAGACCGGTGAGGGCGTTGATCGGGGAGTGGAGGAGTAATGCCGCCGCAAGCACAACAGTTTCTTGACACGCTGAACGCGACCATTCCCTTGGAGGCGTACCTTGTGGTCGGGGCGATTATGTTCGCCATTGGGGCGTGGGGGGCGCTTGTTCGGCGCAACGCTGTGGTGGTGTTTATGTGCATCGAGCTGATGATCAACGCCGTCAACCTGTCGCTCGTAGCGTTCGCGGACTACCTGCCGGACGCGGGCGGAGCGGGCGTGGGCTACGCGGTTCTGGTGATCGCCGTGGCCGCTGCTGAGGTTGCGGTCGGGCTGGCCATAGCCCTGGCGGTGTACCGCTCGCGCAGAACGGTGAACGTGGACGAAGTAAACCTGATGAAGGGGTAGGTTGGGATGAACCAGACCGTGGGACAGCAACTCATCATCGCGGCCATCCCAGTCCTCCCGGCGCTGGTCTTTCTGATTCTGGTGTTCTTCGGGCGCTACCTGAGGGAAGGCGCCCAGTTCGTCGCTATCTTCGGGGTGGCGACCTCGCTGGTCTTCTCCGCCTTCGCGCTGTTCTTCGTCGCTCGTGACGGTATGCCCATCGACTTCGTGGTGAACTGGATAGACCTGGGCAAGGGCGGCTCTTTCCAGATGGGGGTCTATATAGACGGTCTCGCGGCGGTGATGCTCGTCGTGGTGTGCTTCGTGAGCCTCATGATCCAGCTCTACTCCGGAGCGTTTATGCAGGACGACCCACGTTTCGCCTGGTATTACGCGGTTCTAAACCTCTTCACCGCGTCGATGCTCGGCCTCGTTCTGGCGTCGAACTTCATCGAACTGTACGTCTTCTGGGAGCTCGTCGGTCTCTGCTCCTACCTCCTGATCGGTCACTGGTTCGAGAAGCCCGAAGCGGCTAAGGCAGCCCAAAAGGCGTTTATTGTCACCCGGATTGGGGACGCGGCCCTGTTTGTCGGGATCATCATGTTCTGGCGGGCGACGGGGACTACCTCTTACCAGGGAATCGTTGAGGCTGCGCAGGCCGGCTTTATCGGCGGCTCCCTGTTTACGACGGCGGTGGTGCTGGTCTTCGTCGGCGCGATCGGCAAGAGCGCCCAATTCCCGCTGCACGTCTGGCTCCCGGATGCGATGGAGGGTCCGACACCGGTCTCCGCCCTAATTCATGCGGCGACGATGGTCGCCGCAGGTGTGTACCTCGTGGCGCGCACCTACGACATTTTCGTGCAGAGCCCGACCGCGATGCTGGTGGTGGCGTACATCGGCGGCTTCACTGCGCTAATGGCGGCGACGATGGCGCTAACCAAGAAGGACATGAAGCGAGTTATCGCCTATTCGACCGTCTCGCAGCTCGGATACATGATGATGGCTCTGGGGATTGGAGCGTTCTCGGCGGGGATATTTCACCTCTATAATCACGCTTTCTTCAAGGCGCTCCTCTTCTTGGGAGCCGGTAGCATCATCTACGCGATGAACAGCTACAACATCTTCGAGATGGGGGGTCTACGACGCAGGATGCCTTTGACTTTCTGGACGATGGTGATCGCAGGAGTCTCGCTCGCTGGTATCTTCCCCTTGAGCGGGTTCTGGTCGAAGGACAACATCCTTGCCTCGGCGTTCGTGGAGCACTACTACGTATTGTTCACGATGGCGCTGCTCACGGTCTTTCTGACGGCGTTCTATATCTTCCGGGCGATCTTCGTGGCGTTTATGGGCGAGCCGCGGACAGAGGCGGCGCGGGAGGCGGTCGAGTCACCGGGGATTATGACGGGGCCAATGGTTATTCTGGCCTTCCTCTCCGTGGTGAGCGGCTTTGTAGGCACCCCGGCAGGGGACTACTTCGCCAAGCTGGTCTCGCCGAGCACGTTCGCCGCCAACGCGCTCGCTCTGGAGGAGCACTCTTTTAGCTACATGCTCGCCGCCATCTCCGTGGCCGTGGGGCTCGGTGGGATCGCGCTTGCCTACGCGCTCTACGTGCCGAAGCCGGAACGGGCGGCGGCACTCTCGCGCAGGTTCCCGGGCCTCTACACTTTCCTGGACAACGGCTGGTATTTCGACGCGCTCTACGACCGGGTCTTCGTGCGGCCCGCGATGGCGATCGGGCGCTCTGTCAGGGAGTTCGACCGGCGGGTTCTTGGCGGGCTCGTCACGGGTGTCGGGAGGGGTGCTTTGAGGACCGGGGATAGGCTCAGGCCATTGCAGAGCGGTGGGGCGCAGAACTATGTGTTGTTCATCCTGGTTAGCGTTCTGATCCTTGGGGTCATCGTAGGAGCCCAGTACGCCTTCCTGACGGTAGCTCTGATCGCCGCGATTGCGATCGCCGCCGTAGCAGTGGGGGCGCGACTGTGATCACTACAGTAATTATCTTCTTACCACTGGTCGGCGTATTCCTCATGCTTCTTCTGAGGACCGCCGATGAGAGAACCGTCCGCTACACCGCACTCGGGGTCGCGGCGGCGCCGCT
>JAWWQA010000054.1:0-2561 GCA_033854695.1 Rubrobacteraceae bacterium | reverse complement strand
GAGCCTCTCGGCGCGTAGCGTGCCCGCGCCGATCATCACGGCGTCGGCGTGAGAGCGCAAGGTGCGCATGACGGTACGGTCTGTCGGGCTTCCTATGGAGCCGGCCTTACCTCCTACGGCCGCCTTGCCGTCGACGGAGGTGATCATGTTGATGACGACGTAGGGCCTCGCGGCTTTGTGGAATCTTGGGAGGGAGATGTCGGCGTAGACATCATCGGCTTCAAGCCTTGCGGTCGGTTCGGGGAAGAGCCTTAAGACCTCCTGTCCGTCAGGTGGTGCGGTAATGGGCGTACCTGCGAGCCTGGGCCTTTGGGAGCGTGACGTCGAGCTTGAGACCCTCGTCGGTGTCCTCGCGGGCGTGTATCTCAGCTCGCCCGTAGAGACCGCTGGCAGCGCCGTACTCGGCGTGCGGGATGAGGAGTTGCCAGCGCACCCAGCTGCGGGCCAGAGACTCGTTTATGGCGTTTGCAAGGGGGCTTGCGTCTCGTTTGGCACTCACCAACACCGCGTCGGGGTACTGGGTTGCGTGCTCGCGCAGGCGCTCCTTGGAGATGAGGTCAGACTTGTTCAGGCAGAGTATGGCCTTCCGGCGGGCCGCAACATCGCGTACCACACCATTGCCATCGGCCTTCGAGAGATTCGAGAACGTCTCGGCCAAAGTGTCTTCGACGGTTTGTATCTCCTCTTCGAGCTTCTCGCTGCTCGCATCCGCACAGAGGACGATGATATCAGCATCAATCGCAGCCTCTAGCGTGCTGGCGAAAGAGTGAACAAGCTGGGTCGGCAGCTTCCTTATGAACCCGACGGTATCGGTCAGGGCGAAGTCCGGGCGGGCCACCGCCCCGTCGTGCTCCGCTGCTCCAGCGGGCGCGTTCTTTACAAGCCGGGTGGTCGTTTCGAGGGTCTCGAAGAGCCTGTCGGCGGTAGAGCGTTGCTCTCCACTCAAAGCGTTAAGGATCGTCGTCTTGCCAGCATTGGTATAGCCGACCAGGGCGACCCTGGAAGGGCCTTCTTTCTTGAGACGCGTGCCCCGCACCTTCCTCGCGGCCTTCTCTTCCTCAAGGCGTTTGCGGATCCTCTCCATACGCTGCCGGATGACGCGCCTGTCGTACTCCAGTTTCTGCTCGCCCGGTCCTCTGGTCGTTACACCACCACCGCCGAGACGGCTTAGCGCCCTATAGCCCCCCCTGACCCTGGGCAAACGGTAAGTGAGCTCCGCGAGCTCGACCTCCAGGCGGCTCGCAGCGTCCCTAGCGTGAGCTTCGAAGATGCGGATGATCAAAAGCGTCCTGTCTACGACAGGTACCCCTGCTGCCTTCTCTAGAACCCGCGCTTGAGACGGCGACAGCTCGTCATCCGCGACCACCAACCCAGCCCCGATCTGCCCGGCAATACTCCTGAGCTCCTCACGCTTGCCGCGTCCGAGATATCCGACCCCGTCGCGCCGTGCCTGCTCTAAGGTGCCAACCACCTCGAGCCCAAGCGTCTGCGCCAGACGCCCGAGCTCAACCATTTGCCTGTCATCCCCCGCCCCAACAAGGATTGCCCGGTGGTCCGCTTCCCGCCCTTTTTCTTCCTCCATCACTCCCCCATTGTATCATGCATTAAATGCATAATCTTTGGATCTTGGGGAGTTTCGACGACGAGGGTGCTGGTGGTGTCGGGGAGGCTACGAGCCAGCTTGTCGAACCATCGGATTTGGCGCCGCGCTAGCCTGCGGGTGCGGGCGGCGATGGTCTGTCGGGCCTCGTCGGCAGATGTCTCGTCTGAGACGTGTAGGAGCACCTCCTTTAGGCCGATAGACTCGCGTACTGAAGGGTTCGGTACGATACCGGACTCTTGCAAAAGTTTCGCTTCCTCGGCGCCATCGCGCACGATCTTTTGGGAGCGCATCCGTATGTTTCGGTCTAGGGTCTCTCTTGAGGGCCGCAGGTAAAGAAAGGTTATGTCGTAGCGCAGGGGGCCTTCCCAGATCGAACCGCGCTCGTGAGCCCCTGCTAGTGTGAGCTCCATCTTCCTGGCCTCGCGCCTGAAGTTCACGGCGCCGTCGACCAGCTTCTCGGCTTCGGCGCGGAGTTCCGGCTGCACCTTCGGAGCTAGCGGGATGTCGAGAATGATCGCGTTCAGGTACATGCCGGTGCCCGCATCCAGCACGAACGGGACCTCTGAAGGAAGGGGTTTGATCGTCGCTTCGGCACGTTCCTTGTGATGGGCGACGGTCCACTCCTCTGCCACAGAGACTATGCCGACCATCTCCGCGGGGCGAGCGCGGGCCTGGTTGGTTATCACCGGTATCTCCTGGTAGACCTGCATGGAATCGATCAGGATTGTCGTCGCTTGTGCCTCACATGCCTCAGAGAGGCTCTCTGCAAGCGTGTCGGCGATGGCGCTCTTACCTGCGGCTGTTGGCCCGCAGACCACTATGGCCCTACGACGTGTGGGACGAGGCGTCAGTACGGCGGGGCTATGGGATTGCCTGCGTAGAGGACGTGGGGACCGGCGGCTTTAATATTAGCTGTGACGTAGTTTCCCGGTTGAGCGTCCGTGGCTACGTGGACAGC
>JAWWQA010000053.1:0-3903 GCA_033854695.1 Rubrobacteraceae bacterium | reverse complement strand
CTGTTATCCAGCGGGATAGGGGGTCGGATGGTCGCGGCGTCGACGGGCTTGAGGTTCGGTATCCATGCGACTTTCCTGACTATCAATATCATAGCTCTATCCACCCTTGTCTCTCAGACCTTACACCACCACAGCTAATATAATTCTTTGCAGCATGTCAAACAACTGGTCTGTTCGACAATACTGAACAGACCAGTTGCGTACGTGCTCCGTTTACTGCTCCTTGCTACTTTTTTATGCGCTACCGATGAGGATGCCCGCCGTGAAGACCAGTGCTCCGCCTAAGATCACCTGCAGCGCCGAGGCAAGGAAGCTCATGCGGAAGTAGCGGTAACGAATAAAAGAAATCGCCAACAACTCGAAGCCCACTACACCGAATGCCACGTACAGCGCTACCCCGACCTGCGGCAGTAGGAACGGCAGCGTGTGCAGGATGCCCCCGACGAACGTCGCAAAACCCGTGATCGCACCGCGCACAAACGGGTGCCCACGCCCAGTCAGCGTCCCGTCATCCGAGAGACCCTCCGAGAAGCCCATGCTGATCGCCGCTCCAACCGCTGCCGCCAGACCTACCAAAAAGGTAACGCGCGTGTCTCCAGTCGCGAACACCGTCGCAAAGAGCGGAGCCAGCGTCGAAACCGACCCGTCCATGAGCCCGACCAGGCTTGGTTGCACCACCTTCAGCACAAAGTTCTTGCTGTGCCCCGAAGCCGTCATCTCACGCCCCCCAAGCCCCAACCGCTCCATTAAGGCCGCCAAAAGCTTATGCTCCTCCTACTGATTGCTGCCTTTCGAACCTCTAAAAAGTATACTTCCGAGTCCCTAAAAATCAAGAATAATTACTAATATTAGTATTGGGAATCATTAGCAACAATTGACCGGCGAGTTAGCCGGTCAGAAGGTTACAGGTAGTGAAAAGGGGTATATTTGGGGGAGTGTTTAGGGAAAGAGCGAACGATTCTCAGGTATTCTGGAGAAAGCTGAAAACGGAGAGCTAACACGTTGGTAGCTGATCATCCCCAGATCCTCTTGGCGGCTTTGGTGAGCGTGCGGAGTTTGTAGTCCTCGTCGTCGAGCGAGATCTCGTTTCCTACGATGGAAGTCGAGAAGCCGCACTGCGGGCTCACGGCGAGCCTCTCTAGGGGAACATACCTTGCGGCCTCTAGGACGCGGGCTTCTAGCTCTTCGACGGTCTCGCGCCTGCCGGTCTTGGTGGTGACAAGACCGAGGACGACTGTTTTGTCTTCGGGTACATAACGGAGGGGCTCGAAGTCACCCGAGCGCTCATCGTCGTACTCGAGGAGCAGGCGCTCGGCGCCTATGCCGCCGAAGATCTGGCGCGCAATGGCCTCGTAGGAGCCCGACGAGAGCCAGCGACTCCCCTGGTTGCCCCGGCACAGGTGAAAGCCGAACGTTACGCCGGGACGGGTGCCGATCACGTGGTTGTCGAGTTCTATACCGCGTGAGAGCCAGAGGTCCAGATCCCACCCTCGCTCCTCGTAGAAGCGGCGGGTTTTCTCTTCGAGGAGCAGGGGATATTGGGGGGCGTCCAATTGGACGTACTCCGCGCCGAGCCGGACGAGCTCGTCGACCTCCTCGCGCAGGATCTCCGCCACGTCCCAGAGAAAGTCGTCGAGGGTCGGATAGGTTTCGGTGGAGGCCTGCGACCAGAAGTTGGCGAAGAGGCTCGGGCTCGGCAGCGTTACCTTCGGGATACGTGTAGTGCGCGCCCTTAAGTAGACAAACTCCTCGACCGCGAGGTGTCGCTTGCGGCGGAGCTTGCCGGTGACGCCTAAAGACCCCGGCCGGGCGACGAGCCTGTCACCGACTTCATCTCCGCCGTGCCAGTCGCCCCAGAGGTAGGCGTCGATGGAGGGTTTGCCGAGGCCTTCGACCGCCTCGGCCAGCTGGCTCTGGAAAGAGATGCGGCGCATCTCGCCGTCGGTGACCACCTCGAGTCCCGCTTCTTCCTGGAGCCTCACTACCTCGTCTACCGCCGCGTCCTCGATCCGCTTGAACTCGACGGTACCTATGTCGCCCGCGGCGTAGCGTTCGCGGGCGTCCTTCAACCACGGCGGGCGGAGCAGGCTTCCAACGGTGTCGGTCCTGGCTTCGATCACAGCCCAAGTCTAGCACCAAGCCAGAGGGCCATTAGGCGCTGCTGGTTATCGTGCCCTTCGGCCGGCTATCAGGCGGTAGATCAGGAGCACCACCACGGCCCCTATGATCGCCACGAAGAGGCTGCCGAAGTCGAACCGCATTATCTGGGGCCGGCCTGTGAGAAACTCGAAGATGAACCCTCCGACGAACGCGCCCGCGATGCCGAGCAGCATCGTGATTATGCAGCCGCCGGGGTCGCGGCCGGGCATGAGCAGCTTGGCGATGATCCCCGCGATGAGACCGAAGATTATCCAGGCTATGATTCCCACGAACTACACCTCCTATACGGGTTGAAGAGCACATCCATCGCACGTACCATACATCGTACTCCGTTGGTTCCGATTCCGCGTGTGTCCTACCGCAACGTTTGTGGACGAAAGACGTAGTATCTAGGCGATGAGGCGAACCAATACAAAGGCTACGCTTTGAGTCCCATGTCCCTCATACTCGCTGGCGTCGCGCTCCTCGTGACGCTGACAGTAGTCCTTTCGATGCTGCGGTGGTCGGCGCTGAGGCGACTTGGCCTCCGGAACCTGACGCGTCGCAAGTGGAACACGGTCCTAGTCGTGGTCGGCTCGATGGTCGGGACGGCGCTCATCTCGGGTTCTCTGGTTCTGAACGATAGCACCGGCCGTTTCCAGGAGAACAATGCACGCCAGACCCTGGGTGAGATCGATGAGGTTGTCCAGCAAGCAGGGCAGCGGGTCCCGAGTGACAGGCGTCCCGTCCCCCTCTTCGACGCCTCGGTAGCCGAGGAGATCACACCAGAGGCAGTCCGCGACCTGACCGAACCGGCCGGCGACGAACCGGGCGCAGCGGGTGGTGTGGTGGATCGCATATCCGGCGCTTTAGGCTTGAGGAGCGAGCCTGTGAGCGTAGACGGCGTCCTCGGCGTCTTGACCGGCGAGGTCCCCGCGGAGTCGCTCGACGACGCGGGGGAGACCCTGGTCGCAACGCCGGCCGTTACCGTGGTCGGTGCTGACTGGAAGAGCCTGGGATCTTTCGGGGAGAGGCCTCCGAGCGTGGCCGAACGTCCCGAGCCTGGATATAAGGAGATATATGCCTCGGAGAAATTAGCGGAACGGCTGGAGCTGCGGGAGGGTTCGAGAGTGCACCTCGTGGGGCGAGGAGGGCCGGAGGAGTTCACCGTGGCCGCGGTGGTGCCGGAGGAGGGGATCTCGGGCTACGAAGCACGTTTTTCGCGCGCTGAAGGGACGGCGCTCGTAGGCGAGGAGGATGCGCGCGGGCTCCTGGGTGCCGGGGAGGGGCAGGTCAATGCGCTCTTCATCAGCAACGAGGGTGGTGTGACCTCGGGTGTCGAAGACTCCGAGAGGGTGGCAGAGGCGGTACAGGAGATCCTGGCGGACGGAGAGGAGTTTCAGGTCTCGCAGATCAAGAAGGATGTCATCGAGGGCGGGGGGTTCAAGATCGGAGACATCTTTTTGATGATCAGCTCTTTTGCCATCCTCGCGGGGGTGCTCTTAATAATCAACATCTACACAATGCTCGCCGAGGAGCGCAAGGGTGAACTCGGCATCTTGCGGGCCATCGCCCTTAAACGGGCCGGGCTCGTGCGCCTCTTGGTCTATGAGGGCTACGCCTACAGCCTCCTCTCCTCCCTACTTGGCGCGTTCGTGGGGCTTGGTATCGCGGCAGGCCTCGTGTGGGGCATAAACCGGGCGGCGGCGTCCTTCGCCACTTTGTTCAATCGCGACCTGACCATCCCATTCTACGTCGAGCCCT
>JAWWQA010000052.1:0-3423 GCA_033854695.1 Rubrobacteraceae bacterium | reverse complement strand
GGTAGATGATGAGGTTCTGGAAAAAGGTAAGGGTAGTGGTGGTGAGCGAATAGACCAGGAGCCCAGCCGGGAATCTGAGCAGGAAGATGCCGAAGGCGATGGGCAGGATCCGCATTAGCTGCTTCTGCTGTGGGTTGGTGCGCCGAACCATGATCTCCTGCGAGGCCATCATCATCAGGACGTAGGCGACCGGGAGGATGAAGTAGGGATCGGGGATGGTCAGGTTCTCGAACCACAACAGGCCGCCGGTCCTGAAGCTCTCCAGGTACTCAAACTGTCTTATGGTGTAGTAGAGCGTGATGAAGATGGGGAGCTGTACGAGCAGCGGCAGGCAACTACCCAAGGGGTTGACACTCCGCTCGCCGTAGAGCTTCATTAGCTCTTCTTGTTGCTTTTTGGAATCGTCCTTGTGTTTCTTCCGGATCCCGTCCATCTCCGGCTTGAGCTCCTGCATCTTGCGCATGTTCTTAGCCTGGCGGATGGTCAACGGGAATAGCAGGGTGCGCACCACTACCGTTAGCATCACGATACAGAGCCACCAGGGGATGCCCCAGTCGTGAAGAATCGTCAGGCTCGAGCTTAGGAGATGAAAGAGCGGGTCGAAGAGGCTTTTTAGAAATTCGATCATGCACTGTCCTTAAACGTCGTGGAAGGTTCGGTAGATAGCCTGTCCACCACGCTCCTTGCAGCGCCGAGCTTTAGAGGTTGCTAGACCGAGAAGGTGCGTACGGTAAGACGAGGCTCGCAGAAAAGATCACGAGCTTCGACCCATCCACCCAGGCCGGAGAAGAGGACGAAGAAGGAGAAGAGTATGGAGACGACCGACTCGGGTGACCCACCGTACTCACCCGGAGCTACACTGTCGAAGACGGGTGCCACCGACAGGAGCCCGGCCAGTACCGTGCAGGCGGCGAGGAGGGGCTCGTGATGGCGGAGGACGTGGTTTGCCAGGTACCCGGCACAGCCCACGGCGCTTAGCGTTGCGAGCAACGGCAGATCGTAGCCGATACCAGCATAAACATCCTGCTCCGGGAGCAAGCCCGCCAGGAGCAGCCCGATCGCGGGCAGGATGAGCCTTAACAAGCCTCCCAGCTCGGCTAGCGGGTCGTTTTCAGGCTCTGCGCCCGCTTTGCGCCTCCGGAAGAGTCGAAAGAGCGGCGGAAAGAAATCTTGCATGCTGAAATTTTAGCACCCGCCACGACACCTGTGAGGCCTTCCCTGGACCGGGTTCAATGCGTCTTGGCGAGATGGGGCTCTCAGGCCAGGGAGAAGGACGCGCGGATTCCTTCGATGACAATCTCTACGGAGAGTGCCGCGAGTATAAGGCCCAAGACGCGGCTTACCACGTCGGCTCCGGTCGTTCCCAGGATGCGCTGAATCGGTCCGGCGGCGAGGAGCACCACGTAGGTGATAGCCAGGATCGCGAGCATCACTAGCGTCGTCTGCGCCTGCTCCACGAATCCGAACTGCTCGTTGTCCGTGAGCAGCACTACGGCCAGGATAGCTCCGGAACCGGCGATGAGCGGCGTGGCCAGAGGGAATACGGCGACGTCCCGAGCATGACCGCTACTCTGTTCTTTCTCCTCCTCTTCGGGCCCTTGTTCGCTCGCGAGGATAGTTCTCAAGGAGATGGCGAGCAAAACCAAGCCGCCCGCGATACTGAACGACGGGAGGTGGATGCCCAAAGCCTCGAGCAGAATCTGCCCGAGGACGATAAAGACCACAAGGATCGCGGCGGCGATCACGACGCTTCGGAGGGCCGTCCTCTGCCGTTCTTTGGGTGGTTGGTGCCGGGTGAAGAGGACGAAGTAGGGGATGAGGTTGATCGGGTTGATGACGACGAATAGGGTTACGAAGTCCGTGAACAGCATATGTTCGAACACTCTAACCTCCCCACGGGTCATCTTAGGACAGTCTAGCTTTCCGCTTTCCCACGGGCAATACGCTACAGCGCCTTATGTTTTCATCTCCCGTTTGGTCTGGAGCGGACTCTGCTCTCGCAATAGCCTGCGCGATGGCCTCTCCTGAGTTAAGCTAAACATCCCAGCCGTGTGAAGGGAACGGTGGGGATAAAGCTTGAGGAAGGAGTAGATCATGGCGATAGAGCCGGAGTTGATCCGCAACATTTGTCTGATCGGACACCGGGGGAGCGGAAAGACCGCCATCGGGGAGGCGATGCTGGGGCTTGCATCCGGGAGAAAGGGGCCTTCGGGGAACGTCCTCGACCACGCCGAAGAGGAGGTAGAGCGCGGGATGACGCTCGGGATGAGCGTTGCCCACCTCGAATGGAAGGGTCGCCAGGTGAACGTCCTCGATACCCCGGGTGACGGCGGTTTCATCGGTGACGCGTTCGTGGCCCAGAGGGTAGCCGACTGTGCCATTCTCGTAGTGCACGCCCAGGACCCGATCCAGGTGGTCACCGAACGTGTCTGGCGTCGCGGCGAGAAGGAGGATATACCGCACATCGTCGTCGTGAACCACCTCGACCGGGAGCGCACGGACTTCGGCGCTGTAGTCGAGCAGCTCAGGGATCGCTTCGGGCAGGCAGTCGTGCCGCTGAACCTCCCGATCGGCCAGGAGGGAGACTTCAAGGGTGTCTATGGGCTCTTGAGTGGCACCGCCTTCGTCGACGGGCAGCAGACGAACGAGATCCCCGCTGGTATGGAGGACGAGGTCGAGGAGGCGAAGGTCCGGTTGCTCGAGGCCATCGCCGAGAGTGACGACACGCTCCTCGAGAAGTACCTCGAAGGCGAGGAGCTCACAACCGAGGAGATGTTCGAGGGGATCCGGAAGGGGATCTCTGACGGTCTCATTATCCCGGTCCTGGCGACGAGCGTGGAGAAGATGATCGGAGTGGACCGCGTGCTGGACGTGATCGCCGGTAGCGCCCCGAGCCCGGTCGACCGCTCCCGTTGGATCACCGAGGAGGGTGATGAGGTCCTCTGCGACCCGGACGGCCCCTTCGCCGCCTACGTCTTCAAGACCTACGTCGACCCGTTCGCCGGGCGCCTGAGCGTCCTGAGGGTAGTAAGCGGCCGCTGCCGTTCAGACGAGGCGCTCACGAACCCGAGAACGGGCTCTGCTGAGCGGCTCGGCGGCATCTCGCACCTCATGGGCAAAGAACGCGTCCCCGTGGCCGAGGCCGTGGCGGGCGACATCATCGCGGTCGCCAAGCTGAGAGACACGCACACCTTCGACACTCTGTGTCGCCCCGAAGCCCCGATGGTCTTCGCGCCGGTCGAGCTGCCGGAGCCGACGACGGCTTTCGCGGTCGGGGCAAAGACGCGCGGTGAGGAGGAGAAGGTTTTCGAGGCTATACGAAGGGTCGTCGACGAGGACCCCTCCTTGAAGCTCGAGCGGTCAGAGGACACTGGGGAGGACATCCTCTCGGGGCTGGCGCAGATGCACGTGGAGTTCGCTATC
>JAWWQA010000051.1:0-4952 GCA_033854695.1 Rubrobacteraceae bacterium | reverse complement strand
CCGACTCCGGGGGAAACGAGACCGCACGGTTCAATCAGGAGGCGTTCCAGATCCAGGAGAGATAGACGCGCAGCTCTCTCCTTGCCTGGGGTGGTGGTGGCTCACTTACGATTCCTAACCTGTGTTTCGGAGGGAGGTTATGCACAAGAGCTTTACGTGAGGTGATCATGCTCATGAAAACGATCTGCTATTCTGTTAATGTAACAGTCTGGGTTCTGGTTTGTATCAAGCCTGCAACCCAAAGTGGCAAAAAGAATGAAGGAGCTTGACGTGCGCATCGTCGTGACCGGATCGCTGGCATACGATTACATTATGGACTTCCCTGGCTACTTCAAGGACCATATCCTGCCCGATAAGGTTCACATGTTGAGCGTTAGCTTCCTGGTTGACTCCATGCGCCGGATGCGCGGGGGTGTGGCTGGCAATATCGCCTACTCTTTAGCGTTGCTCGGCGAGCGTCCGCTGGTTGTCGGCAGCGCCGGCCAGGACTTCCGCGAGTACCGGGAGTGGATCGAGCGCCAGGGCGTAGACACCTCCGGCGTCGTGGAGATCGAGGACGAGTTCACGGCGTCCTGTTTCATCAACACCGACAAAGCGAACAACCAGATTGTAGCGTTCTATGCTGGTGCGATGACGGAGTCCAAGAATCTTTCGCTCCTGGATCTGGGACTGAGCGCGGACGACTTCGTGGTGATCTCGCCGACTGACCCCGAGGCGATGATTCGTTATGCCGATGAGTGCCGGCAGCTCGGCGTGCCGTTCATGTTCGATCCCGGCAAGCAGACGCCCCGGCTCGAAGGCGAACACATCCTCGCCGGTTTGGACGGCGCGAGCGTCCTGATCGGCAACGACTACGAGTTCGGCATGATGGCCCGGAAGACGGGCCGGACGGAGGAGGAGCTGATCGAGTCGGCACCGCTGACGGTGGTCACGCGCGGCGAGAAAGGCTCAACAATCTACTCCAATGAGCCCGACGGTCAGGAGGTGGAGATTCCGATCGCACCGATCACAGAGCTGGCCGACCCGACCGGTGCCGGAGATGCCTATATAGCCGGGATGGTGTTCGGACTGGCGCGTGACTTCCCACTGCCGGTCGCCGGGCGCGTCGCGGCTCTGACGGCAGCCTACGCGGTCGAGCAGCGCGGCTGCCAGGAGCATCACTTCACGCCGGCTGATTTCGCCGAGCGCTACGCCAGCGCGTTTGGACCGGCTCCGGAGATCGAAGCGCTCGCAGAAGCAGTAAAGAGGTAAAGAGAGTACGCCTGTAACAGGAAATACTTGAAGGAGGAGAATACTTCGATGATAAAGAGCTACGACGTCAAGGACATCAACCTGGCCGATGAGGGCCGCAAGCACATCGAGTGGGCCGAGAAGGAGATGCCGGTCCTGCGCCTGATCCGGGAGCGCTTCGAGAGGGAGCGCCCGCTTGATGGAATACGCATCTCGGCCTGCCTGCACGTTACCTCTGAGACCGCTAACCTGGCACGTACGCTTGCAGCCGGCGGGGCGGACGTGGTGGTGTGCGCTTCCAACCCGCTCTCGACCCAGGACGACGTGGCGGCGTCGCTGGTGGCCCACGAGAACATTCCGGTCTACGCGATCAAGGGCGAAGACAACGACACCTACTACAGCCACCTCAACTCTGCGCTCGACCACAACCCAGAAATAACCATGGACGACGGCGCAGATCTGGTAACCGGCGTCCTCAAACATCGGTCCGACCTGATCCCGCAGATGCTTGGCTCGACCGAGGAAACTACCACCGGTGTCATCCGCCTCAAGGCCATGGCCGCCGACGGTGTGTTGAACTTCCCGGTCATCGCCGTCAACGACTCCGACACCAAGCACCTCTTCGACAATCGTTACGGCACCGGTCAGAGCACCATAGATGGCGTGATCCGGGCGACCAACGTGTTGCTCGCCGGCAAGACGTTCGTCGTCGGCGGCTACGGCTACTGCTCACGCGGCATCGCCGAGCGTGCGCGTGGCCTGGGCGCTAACGTAGTCGTCACAGAGGTTGATCCGATAAGGGCACTCGAAGCGGCGATGGACGGCTTCCGCGTGATGCCGATGGTCGAGGCCGCGAAGATCGGCGACTTCGTCGTGACGGCGACCGGTGACCGGGACGTGATCGCTGGTGACCACTTCGCCGTGATGAAAGATGGTGCCATCGTTGCCAACAGCGGGCACTTCAACGTTGAGATCGACATCCCCGCTTTGGAGGAGATGAGCGTCGAGAAGCGCCAACCCCGCGCGTTCGTCGACCAGTACATCCTCGAGGACGGGCGTGAGATCAACCTGCTCGGCGAGGGGCGTCTGATCAACCTGGCAGCCGCCGAGGGGCACCCGAGCGCCGTGATGGATATGTCCTTCGCCAACCAGGCACTGGCTTCTGAGTTCCTGCTCGAAAACAAGGGCAAGCTAGCCAACGAGGTTCACGCTCTGCCCAAAGAGGTGGACCGTGAGATTGCCACCCTCAAGCTCAAGGCGATGGGGATCGAGATGGATGAGCTCACCCCCGAGCAGGCCCGCTACCTCGCCTCTTGGGAGGAGGGCACCTAGAGCCCAACCAGGTCGCTACCAGCTCTAACCCAAGGAAATGTGCGAGCAGGGGATGCGAGTCCCTTGATCTCGCATTTCCTTTTCTAACACAAGCTCTCCCGGAGGTTCGTGATACGCTTACTGGTAGGCAATGTGGCGAGAAGGAGCGAGCTTGATGGCAGAGAAGGCAACTTTCGGGGCGGGATGTTTCTGGGGAGTTGAAGCGGCATTCCGCAAGGTGGAGGGTGTCGTCGATGCTACCGTTGGGTACTCTGGAGGACACACAGAGAACCCGACTTACAAGGACGTGTGCTCGAGCATGACCGGACACGCCGAGGTGGTCGAGGTCGAGTACGATTCGTACAAGGTCTCCTATGAGGAGCTTCTGGATGTGTTCTGGGAGAACCACGATCCCACGACACCCAATCGCCAGGGGCCGGATGTCGGGTCCCAGTACCGTTCCGTAATCTTCTTCCACACCCCGGAGCAGGAGGCTGCCGCACGCGCCTCGAAGGAGAAGGCACAGGCCAGGTTCAGGAACCCGATAGTCACGGAGATACAGCCCATCTCCGAGTTCTACCGGGCCGAAGAGTACCACCAGCAGTACTTCCAGAAGAACAGGTTGGCTCGCTTCTTCTCGCTTTAGCGAGAAGGCTATACTCGCGTTCCTCCCACCCCTCCGTCAGTTGGGGCTCAGGCCGCCGAGTCCGAAGAGGTCGTCTTCTTGCCGGCTCTGCTCGAAGGCGTCTATTAGCTCTTCGAGGCTGCCCATCTCCACCTTCATGCCGCCTTCTCTCGCGGGAGGCGGGTTGAGGGCCACATATTCGACCTGTCCCCGGCAGGACTCGAGCACCGTGACGAGGCCGGCGCCCGAGACCTCGACGGGATTCCAGCCAGGGCCGAAGTCGGTGGAGGAGAGGAACGCTTCGGCTTTCTCCGCGGAGTCGAAGAGCGGAAGCGCTGCGCGGTCGTCTACGGAGATCATGAGCGGCGTCGCGCCCGGTGCGGCCTCCTCGAAGAGGAGCACGTAGGGAGGCCGGGGCATCTCGCTTTGAGCCATGGTCTCAGGAAGGCCTCGGTGCCATGGTCACGAGGAGGACCAGGTTCTCGCCGGTCTCGTTGCTGACGCCGTGGGGCTCACCTGCGGGGGCGATGACGGCGTGACCCTGGGGGAGGTCTTGCTCCTCGTCACCTACGGTGAAGCGGCCGGTGCCTTCGAGGACGTAGTAGACCTTATCGGAGTCCTCGTGCGCGTGAACCTTCTGTTGCTGGCCCGGCAAGAGGCAGTAGAGGTCGTAGAAGAGGCGTGGGGAGTCGAAGAGGGCGTTCTTCTTCATCTTCTCCTCGGAGAAGGAGATCGCTTCTGTTATCGGCTTGCTGTCCAAGCTGTTCCTCCTGAATACTACTGGCCGGCTCTTAGATTCGGAACTCCTTCGGGAACTGTGTGAGGTTGCGGCAGCCGTCCTCCGTAACGACGACGAGGTCCTCGATACGGACACCGCCTATCTCCGGGTAGTAGAGACCGGGCTCTACCGTCACCACGTCGCCGGGGAGGAGCTCCTCGTCGACTATGGAGAGGCGGGGGGCTTCGTGGATCTCCAGCCCTACTCCGTGGCCGGTGCCGTGGATGTACCCCTCCTGCAGGGGCTCGCCCTCCCTCTGGTCGTGGATAAGCGTCTTGTAGCCGGCATCGTGCAGTATGTCGGAGACCTTTTTGTGGACGTCACGACCGTTGACGCCGGCCCGGATCATACCGAGAGCCGTCTCCTGGCTTTCGAGGACGGCGTTGTACATCTTCTCCAGCTCCGGCTTCGGCTCGCCCTTGACGAAGGTGCGGGTCATGTCTGCGTAGTAGCGGCTTGTCTTGTCGACTGGGAAGATGTCGACGATTATCGCTGTGCCTGCCTTGAGGGGACCGTGTCCCCTCTCGTGGGGGTCGGCGGCCTGGGGACCGCCGGCGGCTATTGTGCCGTCGGCGGCGCAGCCTCTCCGGAGGAGCTCGACATCTATCTCGGAGCGCAAGCGCTCGCTTGTGAGGGGTTCGCCCTCATACATGAGCGTGCTGTCTTCGGCCACCTCCGATTCTTTCAAAATCCCGACTGCGTGGGCGCAAGCTTCTTCGACGGCCCTCTGCGTACTCTCTATGTAGGAGATCTCTTCCTCCGTCTTGGCGCGGCGCAGGTTCGCGAAGAGTTTCGCTTCCGGCGTCACCGTCAGACCGCGAGCGCGCAGTTCGTCGGCATAGATGACCCCCAGATCTGGCGGCACGGCGACCGGGGAATGAGTGGCACCGAGCCTTTCGAGGAGACGGGCCGCCGCTGCGGCCAGGGCCCGCCCACCGCTCTTCAGCTCGCGGGCGAGGTTCATGACGTCGAGCTCGTCAAAGGAGATTACCTCTTCCGCCCGCGCTT
>JAWWQA010000050.1:0-9275 GCA_033854695.1 Rubrobacteraceae bacterium | reverse complement strand
CTTCGAGAAGCGGGTGATAGCCCTGAAAGACGCACGCCAGGTAAGGTTCGCAGGACTCTTGCTGGCGGTAACGCTCCCCGCGCTCTCCTTCGCCACAGTTCGCATCGTCCTACGCCTCGCGCCGCCGAAGCTCCGGTGGCTCTTCGAGATCGTGCTTCTCTCTACTGCTCTCTCGATGAGGGGCCTTACGCAGTCTGCCCTCGCCGTCGAATACGAGCTCACAAACGGCGATCTGGGAGCGGCGCGCACACGGGTCAAGGAGCTTGTCGGGCGCGACACGGAGCATCTCCCTCCGGGAGAGGTCGCCCGAGCCACCATCGAGTCGGTCGCCGAGAACGCAAGCGACGGTATCGTCGCCCCTATGCTCTACGGCCTCCTCCTAGGGGCGCCCGGTGCTCTGGCTTATAAGGCCGTAAACACCCTTGACTCGATGGTCGGCCACCCGCAGCCACCTTACGAGAACTTTGGATGGGCCTCTGCCCGCCTGGACGACCTCGCTAACCTGGTCCCGGCTCGCCTCACGACGCTCTTAGCCGCTGCCGTCTCAGGTTCTGTCCAGAACGCCGCCACTATCCTGGCTACCGCCCATCGCTACGGATCGCTGACGAAGAGCCCGAACGCCGGCTGGGTCGAGGCCGCCTTTGCCGGTGCTTTACACCTCAGACTAGGCGGCGTGAACTCGTATGGTGGCGTACTCAGGAAGGGCCCAATTCTCGGAGATGGCCGTCCGCCGGAGGCCGCCGACATTCGGCGAGTGGTACGCCTCATGCGCCGCGCCTGCCTCCTGCTCGCCGGCTTAGCTCTCGCCTTGACCCTCGTCCGGGGAGGCGCCGGTGGTTAGGAGCTGGACCGCGGTACCAGATGGCCGCCACCATGGCGCCCACTACGCCGAGGCTGCCCGGGCTCTGGGCGCGCATCCAGACGGCTTTCTGGACTTCAGCGCCAATATCAACCCTCTGGGACCCCCCGAAGCAGTGCTCGCCGCCGGAGCGGAGGCTCTGCATGGGGAGTCTGGACGCTACCCGGACCTCCACTATACGGAGTTGCGCTCGGCCCTAGCAGGCTACCTCGGGGTGCCGCCGGAGACTGTGCTGCCCACCAACGGCGGGGCAGAGGCGCTCTTCCTGGCCGCGCGGACCGCAGCGGAGGGGCAGGGGCGGAAGGCCCTGATCCTGGAGCCAACGTTCAGCGAGTACGCTATCGCAGCCCGTGCCGCCGGTCTCGAGGTCGTGCGCGTGGTCGTCCGGCGGCCCGAGACTGGTTTTCGCCTCGACCTTGGCGTACTCGTCAGCGCGCTCGAGGATCTGCAAGACACCGGTCTCGTCTTTCTTTGCAACCCGAACAACCCGACCGGCGACGCCGTGCCACGAGAAGGAGTGCTGCGGGTGGCGGAGCGGGTTAGGGAGGCGGGGGCCGTACTCATTGTCGACGAGGCCTTCGTCGACTTCGCACCGCACCTCAGCGTTACCCCGGAGGTCGGTGAGGCTCTCTACGTAGCTCGCTCGTTTACCAAGTTCTTCGCGGTACCCGGGCTCAGGCTTGGCTGTCTCGTCGCCCGAGATCCCGAGCTTGTCCGAGCCTTCCAGCCTTCGTGGTCGGTGAACGCTGTCGCGGCTGCCGTTGGCGTCGCCGCATCCCGGGAGGAAGCTTTCGCCGAAGCCACGCTTGCGGAGGTGGCGTTGAGACGCCGGGAACTCTACTTCGCGCTCGGTGGGTTGCCGAGGATCACGGCTTATCCCGGCGCGGCAAACTTCTTGCTGGTGTGGGGACCGCAAGGGTTGCCGGAGGAGCTCGCCCGAAGGGGCGTATTGGTCAGGGGCTGCGAGCCTTTCCGCGGGCTCGGGCCGGGCTTCTTCCGGGTGGCGGTGCGGGGGGTAGGAGAGAACGAGCGCCTCGTGGAGGAGATGCGGGGTGTGCTCGAGGAGACGCCGTAGCGATACGCGCCCTGATCCTCGGCGGCGCCCGCAGTGGCAAGAGCGCCTTCGCCGAAGAGCGGGCGCTTGCTTTGGGCGGTGAGAGCGTTCTCTACGTTGCCACCGCCCTCGCGCGTCCTGACGATCCCGATCTCTTGCGTCGCATCCAGGCCCACCGCGAGAGGCGCCATCAGGGCTGGGGCCTCCTGGAGCTAACGGGAGGAGATCTTGCCCTGCTCCTCGAAGCCGCTGATGGGTGGAACGCGGTCCTGATCGACTCCCTCACTCTATGGGTCTCCGCACGTATGATGCAGGGAGAAGAAAGCGGGATACTCGAAGAGTTCGAGCGGTTCGTCGAGCTTGCGGACGCTTCGAGCGAGCCCGTGATCCTGGTGAGCGACGAGGTAGGGCTCGGCGTGGTGCCCGAGAGCGCCGAAGGACGACGGTTCAGAGACCTCCTTGGCCTCGTGAATCAGCGCGCCGCCATGGTCGCCAGAGAGGTGTACCTATGCGTCGCCGGTATAGCCCAGAGGATCAAGTAACGTGCGTGCGCTCCTTGCGTTCTTCACGGCGCTGCCGGTCGCTGGTCACGGCATGTCCCTTGAGGACGCCGCGCGCAGAGCGTACCTGCTCCCCCTCGTCGGTCTCTTCACAGGTCTGCCCGGTGCCGCGCTCCTCCTGCTCGCCTTCGCGATGCCCCCTGGGGTCGCTGCCACGCTCGCGCTCGGAGCCGTTCTCCTGGCGGCAGGCTTACACCACACCGACGGGGTAATGGACGTCGGCGACGCCCTGATGGTCCAGGGGAGCCCCTCACGCCGACGCGAGGTTCTGAGAGATGCTCGCGTCGGCGTCGGCGCTGTCGGCGCGCTCTTCGTTACCTATGCTCCTCCGCTCGCGGCCCTCACGGCCCTCGCGGAGGCTTCTCCGGTGGTGGCGGCCGTAGCGCTCCTCGCCGGCGAAGTAGCCGCCCGCTCCGCCATGCTCCTCTTGCTCGTCTTCGGCAGGCCGGCAGAGGAGAGCTCCTCCTCTACGTACTTCGTCCGTTCCTTGAAGGAGGGGCGGCGGAGGATCGTGGCAGTAATAGTAGCGCTGGTCCTTCCGCCTCTGGTCGCGCTCTCGCTCGGGCCGTGGGCGCTTGTGTTGGCCGTTGCCGCGCCCACGATGACAGTCACCATTGCTCTCGCGCTGGCGAAGAGGGCCTTCGGGGGTATAAGCGGCGACGTCTCAGGTGCTACGGGAGAGCTGGCGCGTGCAGTACTCCTGGTTGCCGTCTCCGCGATGGTTTAGTTTCGGAGCGCCTTTTATCCTTCTGCTCAGCAGCCTGTAAGTGTAAGCTTATTGGCCATCGGCTTCCAGATTCACCCCGGGGAGTCGGTGGCGCGGGACGACCAGGCTCACCGCATCATTTTGTCGTGGGGCGAAAGCCCTACGACCTTACTGGTAGCTGATGGCTGGCTGCTAAGACGCCAGATCGTCACCAGGCTGCATGACGTGAACGACGGCATCAGGGGCCAGCTTGGAGAGGTGCTCCTGGAACTCCTCGGGGGTGCCGGGGAGGAATGGGAAGGTCCCATAGTGTATGGGGACTACGTGACCTACGCCCAGGAGGCGAACGGCGTGGGCAGCCTCGAAGGGGCTCATCACTACCTGATTGCCGATCGGCAGGAGGGCGAGGTCGGGGCGGTAGAGCTCGCCGATAAGCTGCATATCCCCGAAGACGGCGGTATCGCCCGCGTGGTAGAGCTTGAAGCCGCTCTCGAACTCCAGGATGTAACCGACGGGCTCGCCAGCGTAGATGATCGTCCCGTCCTCTTCGGCGATGCTCGAGGAGTGGAAGGCGTGGGTCGCGGTTACCTTGATTCCGCCAACCTGGGTGGTGCCGCCTTTCTGGATCGGGGTCCCGTTCTCGATACCCTTGCCCTGCAAGTAGGAGAAAATCTCGAAGTTCGACACCACCATTGCTCCGGTCTCCTGGGCCACGGGTATGGCGTCGGCGAAGTGGTCGAAGTGACCGTGGGTGATGAGCATCGTGTCGAGCTCGCCGATCTGCTTGAGGTCCTCCGGGGTCTGGGGATTATCGGTTAAGAAAGGGTCTATGAGGATCTGCTCGCCCCCGGGCGTGACTATCCTGAAAGTCGCGTGCCCGAGGTAGGTGATCCTCGTCCCGCCAAGCATCTCGTCCACAATAAACCTCCGTTTGTTGGTGGAAACCTCTTCCGAGTAGAAACAGCTTAGCGTATACCCCACGAGAGTTTCGCAGAAACCGGTGTCCCACCGGATCACGTAGGCCTTTCTCAGCAACCGTTGTGGCTTCCGAACCACGCACTTTGTCACCACGGAAGCAGCCGGGGGTATGCGGATGGTGAACGGCGGTGACATCCCGCCCGACTCTGGTATCTTATGCTTGGAATCTGTAGACTCCGCTCTTGTTTCGTAGGAGGAGAGTATTTGCGATACGTGGTGACCTCAGCGGTGCCGGCGGGCCTGGACGAAGAGGAGTTCAACTCTCCGAAGATGTTCGGGCTTGTTCTGATGCCGGCCGGGTGCGTTCTCCTGGTGTGGTGCTAGGATGGGTTACCTGCCGATAGAGGACCACGGGATCATAGGCGACCTGCACACGGCGGCGCTGGTAGGTACGGACGGAACGGTCGACTGGCTGTGTTTGCCGACCTTCGACTCGCCGAGCGTGTTCTGCTCGATCCTGGACGACGAGAAGGGCGGGCATTTCAAGCTCAAGCCCGAGAGGTACGGCCGGAGCCAGCAGCTGTATCTGCCGGACACGAACGTGCTCCTCACCCGCTTTCTCTCTTCTGAGGGGGTTGCGGAGATACTTGACTTCATGCCCGTTCATAACAACGATCATAACAACGATCATTCCCGCCACCGCCTGGTACGCAACGTGCGGACCGTTCGTGGCAGGATAAGCTTATCGGTTGAGTGCCTGCCCGCTTTCGATTACGCACGTTCCAGTCATGCGGTCACCTTGAGGAGAGGGGGGGGCGTTTTCCACGGAGCGGGTCTGACTCTGGGGCTTGCTTCTCCCGAAATACCTGTCGAGATAGGACCGCGAGGTGAGGTGAGGGCGAGTTTCGAGCTTGAGGCAGGTGAGAGCGCGACGTTCGTGTTGGCGAAGTTGGAGGAGGGAGAGGGGCCCGAAGAGGTGTTCTCGGACCGCTCGTTCGACGAGCTCTTGCGGGATACTCTGGAATACTGGCGGCGTTGGATCTCCGGCTGCACCTATGAGGGTAGGTGGCGTGAGGTGGTTCACCGTTCGGCGCTAGTCCTGAAGCTCATGGTCTATGATCCAACAGGCGCTCTGGTAGCCGCACCTACGATGGGTCTCCCCGAATGGGTGGGTGGGGTGCGCAACTGGGACTACCGGTACACGTGGCTCAGGGACGCTTCATTCGCGCTGCACGCCCTGATCTCCATCGGCTTCGACGAGGAGGCTAGAAACTTCATGGGCTGGCTGCGCGACCGCTGCAACGCTGATGGCACCGACGGTCTGCTCCAGCCCCTCTACGGCATCGACGGCCGCCAACACATCGAAGAGGACGAGCTCTCGCACCTCTCCGGCTACATGGGCTCGCGTCCTGTAAGGCTCGGCAACGCCGCCTACAAGCAGACCCAGCTCGACCTCTACGGGGCAGTTCTGGACGCTGCGTATCTCTACAACACATTCGGAGCTCCCCTCGACTACGATCTGTGGAAGAGCCTCCACAAGGTTCTCGACTGGCTCAGCCGGAACTGGAGTCTAGAAGATGAGGGGATTTGGGAGGTCCGCGGGGGCCGCAGGCACTTCGTCTCCTCCAAGCTCATGAGCTGGGTCGCCCTGGAGAGGGCTGTCAGGATATCTCACGACCGCGGCCTGCCCTCCGGCGAGGGACCCTGGATAGCTGAACGGGACAGGATCTACGAGGAAATTATGCAGAAAGGGTGGAATTCGGAGAAGGAGAGCTTCGTCCAGGTATATGGAGGCGAAGCTCTTGACGCCTCCCTGCTTCTCATGCCGCTCGTCAGGTTCGTCGGTCCCACCGACCCGCGCTGGCTCTCAACGCTCGCCCGAATAGAGGAGGAACTGACTAACGATACTCTTGTCAACCGTTACAACATTAGCGAGGCTGCCCCGGACGCTCTCGAAGGCGTTGTTGAGGGTGCCTTCAACATCTGCTCGTTCTGGTTCGTCGATTGCCTGACTCGGGCAGGCCGGCTGGACGATGCTCGCCTGGCCCTGGAGAAGATGTTCTCCTACGCCAACCACCTCGGGCTCTACGCCGAGGAGATAGGACCCTCTGGCGAGGCACTGGGAAACTTCCCTCAGGCCCTCACCCACCTGGCCCTCATAAGCGCGGCTGTCAACCTCGACCGGGCTCTGGGCTCTAGATAAATCTAAAACGCGATGCTGCCTAAGCTCTTCGAAGCCGTCCCGAACTTCAGCGAGGGCCGCGACCCAGAGAAGGTTGCGCGCATAGTGGACTCCGTCCGCGCCGTCCCTGGCGTCCAAGTCCTGGACCTCCACTCCGACCCCGACCACAACCGGAGCGTCCTGACCTTCGTCGGGGAAGAAGATCCACTCCTCCAGGCCTCCTTGGCTCTCGCTCATGCGTGCGCACGCGAGATAGACCTCGTCGCCCAGAGCGGCGTTCACCCAAGGATGGGCGCTTTAGACGTGCTCCCCTTCGTTCCCTTAGGTCCGCCCCTCTCCGATACCAACCTCGAAGACGCGGCCCGACTCGCGAAGAGGGTGGGGGAGGCAATAGGTGCTGTGGGAATCCCCGTTTACCTCTACGGTGCAGCCGCGGCTGCACCTCACCGGGAGAACCTCGCCGAGGTCCGCCGTGGAGGCTACGACGGGCTCTTAGCCCGGATCCACGACCCGATGTGGAAGCCCGACTACGGGCCGGAAAAGATACCGCCTGGTTCAGGAGCGATCGCAGTGGGGGCTCGTCCCTTTCTCGTTGCCTTCAACGCCTATCTCGACACGGATGACGTAGAGGTGGCCCGGGCCGTAGCAAGCGAGGTGCGAGAGCGCGATGGTGGCTTACCGGGCGTCAAGGCTTTAGGCCTACGGGTGGGAGTACGGGCGCAGGTCTCGATGAACCTAACCGATCTGGAGGCGACCCCGATCCCCGCCGCCCTCGAAGCGGTGCGCCAGTCATCCGAGAGACACGGCGCTAAAGTCGAGTCGACCGAGCTCGTCGGTCTCGTTCCCCTGACGGCCATTCTGGAGACCTCCAGGCACTACCTCGCGCTCCCGGAGCTGGGGCCGGCGCATGTCCTTGAGGCTGCGCTTTGGCATAAGGGGTAGCCTTCTACAGGCTAGCTCCGGAGGCCTGATAGGCGTTCTTACCGGATACCGACGCTGTGCAGGTTAAGCGGCAAGCAAGAACCAAAGGGCGAGGCCCAGAACCTGCAGTCTCGACGCTGAAGTGGGTGATGTTTTTATAGGGAACTCAAGAAGCATAAGGGTAAAAAGAGAACCGGGATCATCTCCCGGCTCTTAGGCACTCGCGTAACTGTGGTGGCTGGCTATAAAGCGTAGAAGTACACCTCGTCCAGTAGTTCCCGTAACTCGCTTTCTTCTATTAGGCCCATCAACAGATAGGATGGCCTTGAATCGTCGTGGTGCATAGAGCTAGTAACCTCTCCCCTCTGGCTTTCTTACCTTGTGCATGACCCTATCGCGTGAGTGGTGGAATGCAACCCGCCAGCGCAGGGAATTAAGAACCTTTAATAGGCGTCCGGGCGTATATGATGTCATCGCTTCTCCCCTAAAGGGCGGGTTGCTGCAAGCCGGCCTTTGTTAGCTTTGTTGTCCCTTGCTACGCCTTGTCACGCGTGAGGTTGCCGTCTCCTGGGCAGTGAGGGGGCGGATAAGGGAACCTCCCCCAAGGAGGCACACGAGCGCCTCGCTCACCGTCGAAGGGGCCAGGCTGGGCTTTCCCTGTCCCGGCACAGGTTCGGCGATAGCGTCTCAAGGAAGGGCGCATGCGCCTTCGGGGCTCGGGTATACTCCTTCGTAGTGCGAGCACACCGGAGGGATTTTGTGGAGACCGCACAGACTCAGGAGGTGGCAAGAAGGCGGCGGCGTTTTACCGTCCATGAGTACCACCGCATGGCCGAGGTGGGGATACTGCACGAGGACGATCGCGTGGAGCTTATCGAGGGAGACATCGTCGAGATGAACCCCATCGGTGGCCGGCACGCGAAGTGCGTGGCCGAACTCACGTGGCTACTGAGCAGGCAGCTGAACGATGAGTTGCGCCTCGGTGTCCAAAACCCCGTGAGGCTGGCCGACTATGGAGAGCCACAGCCGGACATAGCGGTGCTCAGGATAAGCGAAAGGTATCGGGCCGGCGAGCTACCCGAATCGGAGGATGTGCTGCTTCTGATCGAGGTCTACGACACCACGCTCTCCTACGACCGCGACGTGAAGCTGCCACTGTACGCTCGCGCCGGGATACCTGAGGTCTTTATCGTGGACCTCCCGGGCGAAGCCATCGAACGCCACAATGAGCCGTCCGGAAACGGCTACCGGCGTATGGAGCGGGTGCGGCGGGGGGCGTCGCTCGCCTCCGAGGTGCTGCCTGCGCTCACTTTGTCGGGTGACACCGTGCTCAGCTGATCGAAGCTGGTAACATCACGCATTACGGCCAGGTGGAAGAAACAAACGCTCAAGCTGCAAGCGAATCACGGGTGGTGCGCCAAACCCGGTCACCGAATCTGCGTTATCGGGCGAGGCGTGGTCCGCTTCGACTTCCCGCAGGCGTGGGTCATGGAGCCCGACACAGTTTCGTTTAAGTTTTACGATCGCGCGCCTCCTGATGATTAACGCACACCGCTGTATGCGGCGTATGCTCAGAGGTAGGCCGCTACTACCTCACGCTCCCGGAGGTCGGGCCGGAGCACGTCCCCTGCTATAGGTCGCGCTTTGGCATGAGGGGGTGGAAACAGAGCGCGGGCCGGAGCACGTTTTGGAGACAAAGCTTTGGGATGAGATGGTGGGATCTTTTGGAGGATAACCAGGAGTCCCGATAAGAGTTCTCGCTGGATATTATCTATAGCGGAAAATTTCACTACTGTGGCATAATGCGGCTTCAAGCAACCGGCGTGGGAAATCTTGGGGAAAGGAGTAATATGCTCGCTTGTATCTTTAGTTCGCTTTGTCGTGGCATCATCGTCATCTCGCTGCTGGGCCTCGGCTTCTTGATGGCCGGCTGTGCCGGCTCCCAGGAGCCTGTCACGGGCAGCTTCGTGGGGGAAACCTCAGACCCGGTGATGTCCATCGCTATCGTGGCCGCTGAGCCGGCGCAGGGAGAAGAGTCGCGAGAAGTGAGGGCGCTTATCTACGGCGACAGAGAA
>JAWWQA010000049.1:0-5662 GCA_033854695.1 Rubrobacteraceae bacterium | reverse complement strand
CCCGCGAGTGTTTGGTCGGGTAGTTGGAGAGCAGAATGGCAACCTTCTTCTCATCGCTCTGTATGAGACCTAAGCGAGCGAAGCGTGCCGCGAGATCGGCGAGCCGCTGCGTACGCTCGGGGTCGGCCTTGTATAGAGTCAGCGGAGCACCAACGTGCGAGCCAGAGCTGAGGCGTTCCTTGAACGAGAAGGGGACGCCTATGATACGCCCGTCGAATTCCGGTATAGCCACCTGCCAGGCAGTATCGAGCGGCGAGAGTCCCGCGTCGGAGGAGAGCCAGGCCTCTCGGGAGGAGGTCGTACAGATCCCCTGAACCACCGGAACGCCCAGAGTATCGAGCGCCGGAACCTCCCACTCGAGCCAGCCTTCCGGCGATCCCGCCTTCCTTGCGTCGGCGGCGTTCGAACCTCCGCTGGCCAGCACCGTCGTCACTAGACAGCCCACCCGGCCCTTCAGCATCTCCAGGGCAGGCACCTCCCCCCCTTCGTTGGCGCGCAAGGAGTAGCAGTAAACGGGGAGAGCGTTTGTTCCGGCCCGCTCGAGCGCCTCTACGAAGGCGTCCACGAAGGCAGTGTTGCCGCTCATCCAGTGGGTGCGGTAGAAGATCACACCGACTGTCGGCCTCTGTGCATCGTGCAACGCAATCAAATCGTCGAGCGAAGAACCCTCGGGCAGCTTCGGGTGGTAGACGCCGAGCTCCGGCAGCGCGAGGGGCGGCTCAAAGCCGTAGCCCTCGATGAGAAGAGTGTCGGCAACAAAGCGGAAGAGGTTCTCCGTGTTCCGGACGCCGCCATGCCGGAGATACTCGAGCGCCTCGGTCATCATACCCGAAGGCGCTGTCGAGAGGGCCGTAAGCTCCGCGTCGGGCTCGGCCTCGCCGCCGAAGGCGAGCAGGGGTATGCCGATCTCCTCGCACCGTCGCCTGAGCTCCTCGAAGCCCTCAGACCAGGCCCGTCGCCCCCCGAGAAGCCGGACCATAACAGTCTGCGCCTGCGGTAGCGTCTCCTCACAGAAAGCGCGGGGGTCTTTGATCTGTGTGGGGTTCGCGCAGCGAACCTCGGGAAAGTCTTCTGGCAGGAACTCCACGGCCTTTGCGGCGGCCAGGATCTCCGTATCGGCGGTGGTCAAGAAAAGCAGCGAAGTTGCTTTTAAGCTATCAGCCATCAGCTATCAGCCTTCAGCTTGGCTTCAGCCACACTCCTCGTCACCTGTGTAGAGGCAGCCGTGAACTCTTTCGGGGTTTCATCCTCGTCGTGCAACACGCCCGCGCACGGCGGTCGCGACAAATGCCTTGTTTTTAGCTGATTGCTGACAGCTGGCTGCTGACTGCTATAAGGCTGACTGCTATAAAGCTGCCCGCTGACTATAGGTAGATCGCCTGGAGCACCGTTCTCCATGAGTCGCAGGAGGGCCTCCCGGTCCACGTTCTTCGCAATGAGGTCTCCAAGCTTATCAAGCTGCGCCTCGCGCCGCGCGGCGAACGGCTCCTCGCCTGCTACCCAGTCGAGGCCGCGCTCTTCGGCAACCCGGCTCAAGAACACACGGCGGAAGCCGTCACACTCGAAGACACCATGCCAGGACGTGCCGAAGGTGTTTCCAACCTGGCAACCCTCGACGCCGCCGTTCGCGGAGCCATCTACGGTAAAGAATGGCTCACCGCCGAAGCGGTGGACGCGGCCGTGCCGGATCTCGTACCCGGAGACCTCCGCGTCCCCGAACCCTGGAACGCGTCCCTCGGGACGCGCGAGGAGCTTCTCCTCTTCGAAGATCGTCTCGACGGGTAGAAGGCCGAGACCCAATGTTTCCCCTTCTTTACTCTCCACGCCGTCCGCAATGCGTCCGCCGAGCATCTGATAGCCGCCGCAGATGCCAAGAGTTGGGAGGCTGCGTCTTGCTCGCTCGGTCAGGGCACGGTCAAGGTCACAGGCGCGGAGCATCTGCAAGTCTTCGACGGTGGCCTTGGTGCCGGGGATGACGGCGAGGTCAGCAGCAAGGATCTCCTCATAGGACTCTGTGAAACGCACCGACACCCCTGGCTCCTGCGACAAGGCGTCGAGGTCGGTGAAGTTACTGATCCTGGGTAGCCGCACGACCGCGACCCGCAAAACATCCCGCCCGAGTGGCGGCGAGACGTCTCGCGGCGCGTCGAGGGCGAGCGAGTCTTCTCCGTCGAGTCCCAGCCCAGATATCCATGGCAACGTTCCGAGAAAGGGCCGGCCCGTAAGGGCGCTCATCTGTTCGAGTCCTGGCGCCAGGACCGCCGGATCTCCCCGGAATTTGTTCACCATGAAGCCTCCGACGAGTGCCTGATCCCCGGCCGAGAGCAGCGCGAGCGTCCCATAGAGGCTCGCGAAGAGGCCACCCCGGTCTATGTCTCCAACCACGACCACGGGGATATTTGCTGCCCGAGCGAGGCCCATGTTCGCGAGGTCGCCCTCCCGAAGATTGATCTCCGCCGGGCTCCCCGCTCCCTCGCACACGACCACCTCGAAGCGTTGCCGGAGGTCTTCGAGGGACTCGAGCACCACCGGCAGAAGCTCCCCCTTCATCCCCTGATAACTCCTCGCGCTCGCCGTAGCCCACGGCTTGCCACGCACGATCACCTGTGTCCTTCGTTCCGCAGAGGGCTTGAGCAAGACCGGGTTCATTGCGGCCTCGGACTCGACGCAGGCGGCGGCGGCCTGGGCAGCCTGAGCACGCCCGATCTCTGCTCCCTCGCGCGTAACGAACGAGTTGAGCGCCATATTCTGGGCCTTGAAGGGAGCTACTTTGACACCCTCGCGCACGAGCCAACGGCAAAGTCCGGCCACGACCACACTCTTGCCCGCGTCCGAGTGCGTCCCGGCGACGAGGAGCGCCCCCTTCAACGCAGCTTTCCCCGGTTCGCCCGTTCGCAGAGGAGCCCGAAGATCACACCCAGGCCCGCCCACAAGACGAGCTGGGTGCCCAGCGACGAGAGCCGGAAGCTCCACAGTAATCCCGCCGGGAACTCTCCAGGATCTGCTGTGGCCGGCAGTCCTACGAACAGCCCGCTCACTACCATCACCAGGCCCAGACCCACCGCCACCTGTCGAACGGGAGTGCTTACACCTCGCTCTCCAAGAAGCCTGGATGCGTACCACGCTGCCACTATTGCCAGCAGTGACAGCCCCACCATCGCAAAGTAGGCGGCAGTACGGCTCCCGATGGTGGCGGGATCCCCGACTGTGGGAGGGTTGGCCGGGTACTTGAGGAAGGGTATCAAAGCTACCCCTGCGAAGATCGCCGCCGCCAGAGAGAGGCTACGCGTCCAATCGCTCTCGGAGGACAGGCGGCCGCGCAAGTAGGCGAAGGCCAGCCCGAACAGCCCCCCGATGAACGCTCCGGAGAGCCCTGTAGCGAAGAAGAGGCCCACCTTTTGAGTCGAGCGGCTGAAGAGCTCTCCCCCGTCAGCCCCGGGCGCGTGACCATCGCCCCCGTGATTGTGGGCTGGGGAAGCCTGTCCCTGCTGGTGAGCGGACTCCTCAAGTCCTATCGCCTGGTCCAGCAGCGGTTCTCCCGTAACAAAAGCAAACAGCCCCGCCAGGAGACCCGCCAGCAAACCCGCCGCCATACCCCGGCGCAGATAAGATGCGACCACTTGTTCAGAGTCCCTTTAGTGGCAGGGAATGGCGAGCAGGTGACGCCCGTCGTGAACGAACTCGTGCATGTAGTTGGTCAGTCCTGCCGCCTGCCCGAGCAAAGGCACGAGCAACTCCCCACTGGCGGAGAGAAGAACGAAAAGCATCCCCAGCAGAAGAAGCGCGATCAGCCAGCTCCACAGTGGCACCTCTCCTAAAGAGATGTGCCGGTCGAGAGAATCTCTCTCCATAAGACCTCCTTCGGGGTCCTCGCCCCGGTAGGGTTCGTCGGACGAAGACCAGTATCCTGACTCCCGGATCACCGCTTGCCCCCGAGCCTTCCCGCCGCCCTTGCGAAGCCTCGGCTCCTTAAGGACGGCAGTGGCTCTGCAGCTGGGGCTCGCTCCCCGGTCACAGTGGCGGGACCGTGCCGGTCTCTCACCGGCTTCCTGGACCCTTTCGCCCTTTCTAACTTCTGGGCAGCATAGCCGTCCCCGTCCGCCGCGTCAACGGGGAGAATGTCTTAGCGGTGTCTTCCGTGATATAAACCATCGCCATGGACGGCATCCTGGACTTCATCGGATCCGTGCCGGACTCACCTCAGGGTTTGCTCGAATTCGTCACGAACCTGCTCCTAACCCACGGTTACGTCGTCATCTTCCTGGGTGGGGCGCTCGACAACTTTGGCCTGCCGGCCTCGGGAGACATTGTAATGTTCGCCGGAGGTTTCTTCGCCAACAACGGCCATGTGTCCCTGCCGCTGGTAATGCTCTCGGGCTTCTTGGGCGCCACCGTCTCTGACAACTCGATGTACTGGATAGGACGCTACGGCGGCCGGCCCCTCTTAACCCGCATCCTAAAAGTACGCCTCCTCTCCTTCCTTCTCGACGTGAAGAGTCTCGGCAAAGTAGAACACTACTTCGAGGAGCATGGCCGCAAGACGGTCTTCCTGGGACGCTTCGGCCCCGGCCTCCGCAGCATGACCCCCCTCTTCGCAGGAGTCAGCCACATGAAGTACTACAGGTTCCTCCCCTACAACCTCGCTGCCACCATCACCTGGGCCCTCGCTACTGGCACGGTTGGTTACGTCTTCGGCGAGTACTGGAACGAGCTCCTGGCCATCGCCCGCAACGTCGGCTACGGCTTCGTTGCCCTCGTCTTCCTCTTCCTGTCGTTCTACCTCTACCGCCGCCAGACAGCAAAGAACAAGCGGAATCGGAAAGGCTGACCGCTTCCATCGGGCTTTACCGAGAAACCACTACTCGAAAAGGTTCTCGGATCTCGACGAAGAGAGTTACGGCCCACAACCCCATAGCGAGCCGGCCCGGAGATGAGCAGCCAAGACAGGAAGTGGAGAGAGGGGTTATAGTGAGCGGAGCTCGGCGACTCTAGAGGTGTGTATGGTAGTCGATGCCGCCAAACAACGGCTGCGTTTCCGGGAAGAGATCTGGAAGTTGATAGCGAAGAAAACTCGTCGGGACCCAGCGGAAATCCTTAGGGCCGAGGTGGAGGTCATCGGTGCTTCCTTGGGCCTACCGGAAGATGAGGCGTGTCGCGAATTTCTCGACCTTCGAGGCATTCTGTGGGATGTGCGCAGCGATCACCTGTTCACCAGTACGATTCTGTCAGCCAAAGGCGAATACCCACCCCGTAACTGGTTTGCATTCACCGACGTGTATCTCCTGTGAGCCCAAGAAGGAACCGTGGTCTTCCAGGACTTCAGTTTCTTCTCTTCCTACCGGAAACCGAAGAAGCGCCACCATCACTAGCGGCTATCCTCTATGGGAGCGCTTTCCACTGCGCAGGCTTTTGCAAGTTGCTCCCGGAGTCGCTCAACTATCCTAACTCTTATCTTAACCCTTTACCTGTCCTGTGACCCGAGGCATATTTACCCTCTATCTCCCTAAACCCAGGACGAGTTCCTCCTGCCGAGGAGCTATCGCAGGATAGCTCCTCGGCAGGAGGAACTCGTCCTGGGTTTAGGGAGATAGAGGGTAAATATGCCTCGGGTCACAGGACAGGTAAAGGGTTAAGATAAGAGTTAGGATAGTTGAGCGACTCC
>JAWWQA010000048.1:0-4661 GCA_033854695.1 Rubrobacteraceae bacterium | reverse complement strand
CTGGACATGGTGCTCGATGACCTGCAAGGCGAGGAGCACGGCTGTGCCGTGCTCCTCGCCCACGAGCCGGACTTCGCAGACGCGGGCGCCGCCACAGGACGCTTCGATCTGCAGCTCTCCGGTCACTCGCACGGGGGGCAGGTGCGGGTCCCGTTTCTGGGATGCCCGTTCTTCGTGCCGCCACTCTCACTTCTGGTGGCTTCGTACGTGCCACCGCTCTCGCGCAAATACCAGAGCGGGTACTACAGGGTCGGAGAGATGCACCAGTACACCAACCGGGGGCTCGGGATCATGTATACCCCCTTCCGCCTCAACTGCCGGCCCGAGATCACGATATTCACACTTCGCGCGCCTTGAGAAAGCGCGCTATGAACAGGCGCCTGACATACTGGCGCGTTCTGCTCGGTGCGGCCCTCGGAGGCACCTTCCTCGGGAGCCTCGTTTACGCGCGAGAAGTCGAGCCCGCGGACGTGGAAGTGGTTCCCGTCTCGCTCGTTCTGCCCCGTCTCGACGCGCGGTTCGATGGGTATCGAATCGCCCAGATCAGTGACATCCACGCGGACGGCTGGATGACCCCGGGGCGCCTCCTGAGGTTGGTGAACCTCGTCAACGCCGAAGAGCCGGACCTGGTAACGATCACAGGCGACTTCACCACCTACTCGCGGTTTCGGTCGCTGATCCGGCACATTCCCGGTCTCGTAGCGCCTCTCCGCCGTCTTCGTGCCCCCGACGGAGCGGTCGCCGTCCTCGGCAACCATGACCACCGGACGAACCCCCAGGTGGTCCGGCGTGCCCTCGCCGCGAGCGGTGTAACCGAGCTGCACAACACCGTGCGGACCCTACGCCGGCACGAAGCGACGCTCTACCTCTGCGGCGTGGACAGCGCCCTTGAGGGCGTGACCGGCCTTGATCGGGTGCTGGAAGGGCTCCCCGAAAAAGGTGCCGCCGTCCTGCTTGCCCACGAGCCGGACTTCGCAGATGCGAGCGCCGAGACCGGTCGCTTCGACCTCCAGCTCTCCGGCCACTCTCATGGTGGACAGGTAAGCGTGCCCCTGCTGAGGTCGATCGCCTTACCGCGGCTTTCGCGCAGGTACCCGATCGGGCTCTATCAGATGGCCGGGATGTTGCTGTACACCAACCGCGGCCTCGGGAGCCACCCACGGCTCCGTTTCAACTGCCGGCCCGAAATTACGATCTTCACCCTCCGGGCACCGTGAACACCACTTCCGCCAAGATGTGCCAACATCCTCAAAGACAAAAACCTTTAGCCCACCATCCGTCTGGGCAGCAATCCCAGAGTCAGAGCTTGCAGAACCTTGTATTCCGTGTGATACTGAATGTAGTTGTTTGTTACAAAGTGCCGAGATAGCAACTAATTCGTGTAGCAAGCGAAGCGGCGGCAGTTACAAGGAGGCTGTGGTGGAGGTTTTGGGGACCCGGACCGACTATTTCGAGGAGATAGAGCGGTTAAAGGGCGAGTTGAACGCGGTGATTCTGGCGCATTATTATCAGGAGCCGGAGATCCAGGACCTGGCCGATTTCATCGGGGACTCTTTAGGATTGGCACGTCAGGCGCAGGGGACGGATGCGGATGTGATCGTATTTTGCGGCGTCCACTTTATGGCAGAGACGGCCAAGATCCTGAACCCTGCAAATACGGTAGTGCTGCCGGACCTCGACGCGGGGTGCTCGCTGGCCGACAGTTGTCCTCCGGAGGCCTTTAGGCGCTTTATAGAGGAGCGTCCGGGTCATACGGTCGTCTCGTACGTCAACACCTCGGCGGAGGTCAAGGCGCTCTCGGATATTATTTGCACCTCGAGCAACGCGGAGAAGGTAATAGGGAGCATCCCGGAGGGGACCCCGATCATCTTCGGGCCCGACAGGCATCTCGGGCGCTATATCGTCGAGAAGACCGGGCGAGAGATGGTGCTGTGGCCCGGGACATGCATGGTGCATATTCTGTTCTCGGAGAGGAAGATCCGGCAGCTCAAGGTACGGCATCCGGAGGCGGAGGTTCTGGCCCATCCCGAATGCGAAGAGCGGGTGCTGCGGGTCGCGGACCATATAGGGAGTACCTCTTCGCTCTTGAACCGGGTAGTTGAGAGTCCGGCGAGGAAGTTCATCGTAGCCACGGAGCCGGGAATCCTGCACCAGATGCGCAAGCTCGCGCCGGAGAAAGAGTTCATGCGGGCTCCGGGCAAGGGGCCGGAAGGATCGTGCGAGGCGTGCAGCGAATGCCCACACATGCGCCGGAACACCGTGGAGAAGCTCTACTGGTGTATGAGGGACCTCTCGCCGGAGATAACGCTCGACGAAGAGCTACGCTTGCGAGCCTTACGGCCGATAGAGCGGATGCTGGAGATCGGATAGTGGACAGTACGAGCGTTCGGAGGCCGTCGGAGGCACTACTGGCTCTCGCCCGCACGGCCCTTAGGGAGGACTTGGGGCGGGGGGACGTAACGTCCCGGGTCACTGTTCTCGAGGAGACGCGGGCCAGGGCGCGGTTCGTTGCCCGGGAAGAGTTGGTAGTCTCGGGTCTCGAGGCGGCTCGGGCTATCTTCTTCGAGGTGGGCGGTGAAGAGATGGCGTTCGAGACGCTGGCTCGGGAGGGGGATCGCGTGCCGGTGGACTCAGTGCTGGCCGAAGTAGAGGGGAATGCACGTGCCATCCTTGCCGCCGAGCGGGTCGCCCTGAACCTCGTGATGCGTCTCTCGGGGGTGGCGTCGCTCACGAGCCGGTACGTCGAAGCGGTAGCGGGTACAGGGGCAGTTATTACCGACACCCGCAAGACCACTCCTGGCTTGAGGCTTTTGGAGAAGGCGGCGGTGAGGGGAGGGGGCGGCACGAGCCATAGGGCAGGTCTCGACGACGGGGTCCTGATCAAGGACAACCATCTCGCCCTTGCCGGTGGCGTGACCGAAGCTGTCCGCCGGGCACGGGCCAGCTCGCCGCACCTCCTGAAGATCGAGGTCGAAGTCGAGAGCCTTGGGGCGCTGGAGGAGGCGTTGCGGGCCGGGGCCGATGCGATCCTCCTGGACAACATGACACCGGAGGAGGTGCGGGAGGCGGTCGGGTTGGCGCGCAAGCAGAGGCACGACGTCCTCGTGGAGGTCTCCGGCGGAGTCAACCTGCGGACCGTGCGCTCCTACGCCGAGGCAGGCCCGGATCTCATCTCTGTGGGCGCCTTGACCCACTCGGCTCCGGCAGCGGACATCTCCCTGGAGATGGAACCTTGTTAGAGGCGGACGTGGTAGTGATCGGAGGTGGCATCGCCGAAAGCGTCGCGGCGCTCGCGGCGGCCCGCAAGGGCGCGGAGGTAGCCGAGGGAATCGAGATGGCCCGGGAGCCCATACCCGTGGTGCCGGCGGCCCACTACGCCTGCCGCGGCGTTGTAACAAACCTCTCCGGCCGCACGGGCCTTCGGGGTCTGTGGGCGGCGGGCGAGGTCGCGAACACCGGGCTGCACGGCTTTAACCGCCTCGCCTCGACCTCCCTACTCGAAGGTCTCGTCTTCGGCTGCCACTACCGGCTCGACGCGGAAGAGGAGGCAGCACTTGTCGATCTACCTGGATAACAACGCCACTACTCCGCTGGACGAGCGGGTTCTCGACGCGATGATACCTTACCTTAAAGGAGACTTCGGCAACCCCGCCTCGACGACCCACCTCTTCGGCTGGACCGCAGGTGCCGCGGTAGACCTCGCCCGGGAGGAGCTGGCCGCATCAATCGGCGCTTCGCCCGAAGAGATTCTGTACACCAGCGGCGCGACCGAGTCAGACAACACGGCCTTGATGGGCGTGCTCCGGCCCGGTGACCATCTCGTAACCGCCACCACCGAGCATGAGGCCATTTTGGAAACGGCGCACTACCTGGAGCGGGCCGGGGTGAGGGTAACGATTCTCCCGGTCGATAGTTACGGTGTCGTCTTCCCCGGAACTCTCCGGGAAGCCATAGATCCCGAGACCGTGCTCGTCTCGGTAATGCTCGCCAACAACGAGACCGGTACTCTCAACCCTGTCCGGGAGCTGGCGGAGATCTCGCACGAGTTTGGCGTCCCATTTCACACCGACGCCGCGCAGGCGATCTGCAAGATCCCGGTAGACGTCGGAGAGCTCGGCGTCGACCTGATGAGCCTCTCCGCCCACAAGTGCTACGGGCCGAAAGGCGTCGGCGCCCTGTACGTCCGGCGACGCCCGGCCACTGGTGTCCGGCGGGTGCGGCTGGAGCCCCTTCTGCGCGGCGGTGGCCAGGAGCGAGGCCTGAGGAGCGGCACGCTCAACGTCCCTGGCATCGTCGGCTTCGGGCGGGCCGCAGCTTTGGGCACGGCCACTCTGCCTGAGGAGGCTGCGAGGATCTCGGACCTTCGAGACACACTCTTCGAACGCCTCCGCGCCGGAACACCGGGTGTACGTCTCAACGGACACCCCATCGAGCGTCTACCGGGCACCCTGAACGTCTCCTTCCCCGGCATCGATGTCGGGGATCTGCTCGGCGCCCTGCCGGACGTGGCGGCGTCGGCCGGCTCGGCCTGCGCTTCACTGAGCTCGGAGCCATCCCATGTGCTGAGGGCGATGGGCTTGGAGGATGGGTCGGCAGCCGCCGTCCGTTTTAGCCTCGGACGCTTCACCACCTCTGAGGAGGTGGAGCGCGCCGCGGCGCTC
>JAWWQA010000047.1:0-3364 GCA_033854695.1 Rubrobacteraceae bacterium | reverse complement strand
CGCAGTCTCTTCAGGGTCCACCTGGCCGACGCTCAGCAGGTCCAGGGCTTCTTCTCTAGACCTCACCTGCCGCGCTGAGTGGACGATCCAGGCCCGTGGCAGCGCCTCCCGATTCTCCAGCACCTTTAACTGGTCGTCCTCGTACACGGTCGGGTGCTTTGCGTGGAGTACCCGTTGCAAGCCCGCCTGGCTCTCCGGAGGGGAATCGGCAGGCACAATGATGTAGCGGGCGTTGAGAAGATGGAGTAGCGGAGAGTCGAAATGCTCGTCGAATACGTCTGTGTGGTGACGGTTCTGCTCGTACTGGTTCAGCACCCTTATGTATTCATCGTAGCGGTCGAGGTGGAGCGCGTTGTAGCCCTGGATGCTCTGCAGCCCAAGCGTCATCGCCCGGTTGCCAACCTCCAGCGCGCGCACCTTCGGTTCATCGAACCGTATCGGGGAGGAGACGCTCGCCCCTTCCACGTACTGGGGACCGAACCCGAAGTAGCGAAACGGTTCTTCCCCACTCTTCGACTGCACGAAGCGGGCCGCATCCGAAGGGCGGTAGTACGCGGCGAGGTCCATTTTCACCCCCACTCCGTTAGGGTACCCGGCTATCGCGGTCCTGTTCGCCGCGAGCAGATCGGCAAACACGACGAGCGCCAGCACAGCGAAGGCAAGTCTGCGCCAGGCCACGAGCCGCGCCGGTATCAGGGCGTAAGCCGAAACGAGCAAGACGGCCGAGATCAAGGCAAGCAGGATATGTAGCGCCTCCCACCTTCCTGCGCCGGCCAGCTCTTTTGATAACTCGATCGGGGAGACCAGGGTGCTCGCTTTGGCCAGAAAGAGCGCCGCCAGGACGGGCAGGACGAGCAAGAGAGGCTTCTTGCCGACCCGCTCTCCCAGCACGGTCAGCGCGGCGCCGGCCAGGAGTGCCGCGCCCAGGTAGAAGACAAGCATCACGCGGTCGGGATCGTGCGGGTGCAGACTCTCGAAACGGGGCAGCAGATAATAAAGCACCAAGTGGAGAGGCGTGGGTCCCTGTCCCGCGAGGATAAGCGCCCCGAGCGAGAGGGCAGCGAAGTAGGGGACCGCAAAGCGCTTCCAGGCTACCAGAGGGGCCACCACTGCCAGGACCAGGATCGTCGCACCCGCATACCAGTAGTAGCCAGGCTCCAACAGCAAACTCCAATCGCCTACGGACCAACCACCGACGCGCTCCCCTCGGGGACCGATCTCCGCGTAGGGATAGCCGCCCGCCAGGTTCGAGAGCGTGTTGTACTCCAGCCTGGGGAGCACCCCAGCGGCGTCGAGACCGAAGCCGAA
Organism: Rubrobacteraceae bacterium; assembly: GCA_033854695.1. Classification (GTDB taxonomy): domain Bacteria; phylum Actinomycetota; class Rubrobacteria; order Rubrobacterales; family Rubrobacteraceae; genus Rubrobacter_F. The sequence goes on along the minus strand of JAWWQA010000047.1, from coordinate 2,056 downwards.
CGCGAACACCGCCCCGCCATGCATCACGCAGCCTAGAAACCGATCCCTCGTACCCAGGGCGACCCTGTGCAGGTTCTTGCGCGAGAATCCAAGCCGGATGATGGACGTTGGTGGTCCAAGAAATGGAGCGCCCAACAGCTCGGGCGCAACGCCCATTTTCCGTGCAAGCCCGTCCGGGGCGTTGCCCGGCGGGAAGAGCAGCATGCGATAAGCCACGTATCCGCCAAGCGCGAGCATGGCGTAGTACGAGCCCTGTCCCAGCCACGCGGCCAGTATCTGGCTCAGCGCCAGCCCCGACACCCCCCACCACAGACACCTGTTGAGCCACGAGGAGCTGCGTATCGCCAGCTCCACACCCAGGATCGCTATCGGGAGCAAGGACATAACGGCGGGGTACGCGGGGCAGCATATGTTCTGCAGGTATAGATAGCTGCTGTACTCGTAGGCCACCGCAGCCAGCAGGGCACCGGGGGTCCCCATCCCGATCACCCGCGCAAGCGCGTAGACGGAGAGCCCGGGAAGCAGCAGGTGCAAGAACATGTAACTCTTGGCTGCTACGACGAAGGGCAAGAAAGTAAAGAGCAGCATCGCGGGCAGATAGGTCCAACCGGAGAGGGGATCTGCCGCGAAAGGCGTGCCCGAGAACTGATGAGGGTTCCATCCCGGAACTTCTCCGGACCTCAGACTCTCGCCAAGAAAGGAGTACCAGGGGTAGAACTGCAGAGCGGCATCCGGTCCGACGGTAGTACCGCCGTGTAAGAGGTCCCACGCACCGACGACCGTGAGCGCGAAGAGAGCGAATACCGCGACAATGTCGACGCGCCACCGAACGAGGGCCGGGGGTAGACGGGTCCGGAGCATTTTGGGAAGCTCCATGGCGGGTCAGCCTGCGCCTTTCTCGCAGAGAGCGTAACGGTCGTCCTGCCTGCACATGGCGCTCCAGAGTTGCGCTTCGATCGGTGCGCCAAGCATCAGGTGTGGCTGGAGCCGGGGGGTTTCGCGACCTGGTGGACGATCTGCTTTTCTCGCAATACGGTCTCGGCGGCGGCGAAGTAGTCGCGCACGTCGCCCTGCGCTCGTATCCACTCCAGGTATCGTTCGATGCCTGTCGCCAGGTCCACCTCCGGCTCGTAGCCGGCGGAGCGGGCGCGGGAGATGTCCGAGGTCAGATGGCGCATCTCGCCGGGCCGGAACTCTCCCCGGGCTACAGGTTCGATGGACACGTCGAGGGCTCCGGAGACCATCCGGGCCACCTCCCGGATCGTCGTCGCCCGGCCGCTCCCCACGTTTACCGGCAGGCCGTCGAGTTTATCGGTCGTGGCGGCGAGCAGGTTGGCGCGAGCGATGTCCCCGACGTAGCAGAAGTCGCGGGTTTGCTCTCCATCTTCGTAGAGCACGGGCGGCTGGCCGTTCAAGAGGCGCGTCGCGAAGATCGCGATGACCCCCGTGTAAGGGTTGAAGATGGACTGGCGCGGGCCATACGTACACGAGTAGCGCAGCGCCACGGCCGGCGTCCCGGTCTGCCGTCCCCAGGTCAGGACCAGTCGCTCTTGGTCTACCTTCGTGAGGGCGTAGACTGTCTCGCCCCCCATCGGGGCCTCCTCCGGCGTCGCGGCCGGTGTCGTGGTCGTCCCGCAGAGTGGGCAATGGACAGCATAGTCCCCGGATGCGAGCTGCTCGACAGATCTAGTCTCCGGGAAGACCAGCCCGTCCCTTGGGCAGGTCGCCGCCCCCTCGCGGTAGACGGCCTGCGAGGAGGCGACTACTACCTTACGAATCGGCAGATTCTCATCACGGATGATCTCGAGCATCTGGGCGGTGCCGAAGCTGTTGACGTGTACGTATTTGCCCATCTCTGGCATGTAGCCGCCGTAGTCCGCCTGGTGGAAGACGACGTCAACGTCCTCCAACGCCGCTCTTAGAGCAGCTCGGTCGCGGATGTCGGCGTTTACGAACTCAGCTTCCACCGGTATCCACGGCGGTCTGCCGTTGCGATGGGTCTGAGGTTCGAGGTTGTCGAAGATGCGAACTTCGTAGCCCTCGCTCAGGAGCAGGT
>JAWWQA010000046.1:0-5646 GCA_033854695.1 Rubrobacteraceae bacterium | reverse complement strand
AATTGGATAGAACACTGGCCCTCCGTAGACTATGTCTACCGGGTGCAACTCGAACTCAAAGGAGGTGACTACTCCGAAGTTGCCGCCGCCACCGCGCACGGCCCAGACGAGGTCCTCATTCTCATCGGCGCTAGCTATCAGCAACTGACCCTCAGCCGTCACCACGTCCGCTGAAATGAGATTGTCGCACGAGAGGCCATACTTGCGGGAGAGGTAGCCAAAGCCTCCACCCAAGGTGAGGCCTGCAACGCCGGTAGTGGACAAGACTCCGCCAGGTGTGGCAAGCCCAAAGGCATGGGTTGCATGGTCGAAATCGCCCCAGGTGCAGCCGCCCTCGGCACGGGCAGTGCGCCGCTCGGGATCGACGCGGACCCCTTTCATGCCTGATAGGTCGACGACGAGACCATCGTCGCAGACGGCAAAACCGGTAACGTTGTGGCCACCGCCTCGTACGGAGAGAGGCAGTTTGTGCTCGCGAGCAAAACTGACGGCGGTGATAACGTCGGCTACGTCTACGCAGCTGGCGATCAGGCGGGGGTGCCGATCGATCATGCCGTTGTAGACTTGGCGTGCGACATCGTAGGTGTCATCGCCAGGCTGGATAAGCTGACCCCGTAGGGCAGTTTGCAAGCCAGCAATATCCGCTTCCGTAAGGGAGGTAATTTGGAGATCAGACACTGCTATTTCCTCCTTTTCCCGCTTTCCCAGCGGGATTTAGCTCAAAACACCTAAATGGTGGAGCCAAGCGAAGCCAAGCGCATGATCCAAATGCACTATTTATTCTAAGAGTTTGATAAGAGGATGCGTCTAAGGCTAGGGGCGTATTGCCTTTATCATGAATTGTCGAGAAGGGAAATTCTCGGAAACTCAGACCTTAAAGGGCGAAAAGAAGGCCCTAGTGTGCCAGAGAGCTTGAGACCTTGTTAGTGTCTTCCCGTCGTTTTGCGACCACCCAAAGCCATCAACGGGTGCCCTTATGTATAGTCTTTGACCCCACCAAGAGTCGCTCTGTCCACTCGACGAGCGCCACCAGGAAGCGCCGCATCCGCTCTCGCGTCTCTTCGTCGGTTAGATCGCTGTTCTCGTCGAAGCGCTCGCGCGAGTAGGAGATGAACATCTGTGGCTCGGGCAGCACGTAAGCTGGAGCGTGCAACAAGATCTGCCGCAACACTATCTGCCCGCGCGCCGTCCCCACGTTACCGGGACTAGCCCCCACGATCCCTACCGGCTTGTGCCGCAAGGGAGAAGGCGGGCGCAATGCCCAGTCGAGTGCGGTTGTAAGGACGCCAGGAATAGCGTAGTCGTACTCTGGAGTGGCGATTAGGACAGCGTTGGCCTCACGTATCTTCTCCTTCAACTCCTTGACGGAGGCGGGGTCGCCCTCATCCTCGACGTCCTGGTTGAAGAAGGGGATCTCGCCCAGCCCCTCGTAGAGTTCGACCGTGACGCCATCGGGTGCGAGCTCCTGGGCTGCCCGGATGAGCCCTCTGTTAAAGGAGGCGCGCCGGAGACTGCCTACCAAGCCGAGTATTTTGAAGTCGTTGCCGTACATCGTCCGCTCCTTCCTTTCGCCTTCAGATTATCTCAAAAGGGAAGGTGGTGCTGGTGGTGATACCAGAGCAGGACGCAGGCCAGCCAGAGCTAATCTAGCTCTATTCACGAGCTTCCGACAAAGTGAATTCTCGGAAACTCACAGGGGGTGAAGGCATAGAAGAGGGTCGAGGTATGAAGGCCCCGACCCTCCACCACATTCGCACCCAGAAATGCCCTCAGCTAAGTCTTTGGAGGATACTGCTCATCTCTTCACGGTCATATGCCCGAAGCGTGGTGCTCCTAAGGTTCCCCAACGAGCCGATCTCAAGGAAAAAGGCACTGGCGGACTCATCATCTGGGGCTTCGATAATAGCAACGACGTCGTAGGGACCGACGGTCCAGTAGTTTTGCTGAAACTTCGCTCCATACTTCTGGGCAGCCTCCGACGCTCTCTCGAACCGGTCCAGGGTATCCTTGACGCTCCTGATGCCTTGGTCGGTGAAGTTCAACAGCGAGACGTAAGTGGGCATTCGGTTTTCTCCTTTCACCAGAGCCTCTACACGCAGCTATGATGCCAGCAAAGAATGGCCGGCGCACCATCTAATGGTTGCTAGCAGAGGATTAGTGCCTCTAAGGGTGGGTTGTTGCAATGGTTCGTCTCGAAGCAGCAACGCGCAGAGCTATTCTCTACAAAGGAGAATCTCCAAACAAATGTCTCAAAACCCATCAACGATACGTTTCTGAAACAGTTTGTTAAGTGTTGTTAGCAACGCTCAGAAATTGAGCCAGCCAACGTTTTAATATTGAGCCACCCTGGCCAGCTTGAGCAGTCTAACAACAAACCATCCTTCAGGTGTCCATCGGCTGTTCCTCCTCGCTCGTCTTCTTGCGTTTGCGAGTCCGGTAGGAGCTGCCTCGGGTGGTCAAAACGTGGGCGTGGTGCCCAAGCCTGTCCAGAAGGGCGGTCGTCAGCTTCTCGTCGCCGAAGACCTGAACCCACTCCCCGAAGGAGAGGTTGGTGGTGACAAGCGTCGAGCGAACCTCGTGCCTTTCCGAGAGCAGGTCAAACAGAAGCTCTCCTCCGGCCCGCTCGAACGGCACGAACCCCAACTCGTCCAAGATCAACAGATCCGCTCTTTTTAGGCGCCGGTGCAGCAGCGTCACGGACCGCTCGTCACGGGCTTCGGTTAAGGTGCGCACCAGCTCTGCCGCCCTGAAGAAGGCGACCCGAAAGCGTCGCCTGGTAGCCTCCACCCCGAGCGAGATCGCCATGTGGGTTTTCCCTGTCCCGATCGGTCCGGCGAAGATGACGTCCTGGGCTTTGGTTATGTACTCGCAGCTCGCCAACTCCAGGATCTTCTGCTTCGAGATGCCCTGCAACGCCTCCCAGTCGAGTTGGTCGAGGGTTTTGAGATCCGGGAAACGCGCCTCCTTCAGGCGCCTCTTTGCCGTGCGCTCTTCGCGAAAGTGCAGCTCCACCTCCAAGAGCTCGCGCAAGAAGTCCTCGTAGTCCCAACCGCCATCTCTTGCCTGGCGGACGAGTCCCTGGTACTCGGTGGCGAAGGCGGGGAGCTTGAGCGCCTTGAGGTACTCGGCGATCACCGCTGCTCTGGCCGCCGCGTTGACCCTGGGAACTTCCGCGGCTCCTTTCACGCCGCACCTCCGGCGTTACCGGGCAACAGGAGGTCGTCGTAATCCGAGGCCTTGCCGGACTCTATGCGGTAGCCGTTCAAAGCCTCCGGGACCTCCACGGCCCGAGGCCGCTCGGTGGGATCGTGTATGCGCTCGCTCAGCGAAAGTAGGTCGCACCGACCGTTGGAGAGTGCACTCTTTAGGCCATCGGCCACCGCCTCTTCGCCATGATCCACCAAAGCCCCGAGGATGCGCGCCAACACCCTTGAGGCCTCCTTGGCCCCGTAGCGCTCTACCAGCATCTCCCAAAGCTTGCCGTACGGCTCACCCAACTCGCAGATCAGCTCGGGGGCGACTTGCCTTACGGCCTGCGGTTTGCGCGAGAGCTCCGAGAGGTAGTGGCGATAGCGGATCTTCTGAGCACCCTTGCGCTCCTTGGGGTAGGTCTCGCTCTGGCCCAAGCAGTGGATGCGGACGTCTTCGACCCCGACGTAAGCCGTCGCCTTCAGAGAGGCCCAGTGGGACGGCACCGAGTAGGTCGCACCCTCGATGCGCACCGTAGAGCGGCGCGAGACCGAGATCAGTTCCACCCTTCTGGCCTCGAACGGCCGCTCCGGCAACGGCCTCAGGGACTTACGCTCTTCCGCGAATCTTCCCTCATTGACGAAGGCCAGCTCGATTTCTCTCAAGAGGACCTCGGAGATCTCGGAGAGGGTCGCGCCTCTGGGAATCGGGGTGAGGTGGGCGAGCCTTATGCCCTTGCCCCTGGCTTCCACCCCTCCCTTGTCGTGGCCCTCGCCAGGGCGGGCGAAGCAAGGCTCGAAGAGGTAGTGGCTCACCAGAGCCATGAAGCGCTCGGTGAGTTCCCGTTCCGGACCCACGATCTTCTTGACGGCTGCCGAGAGGTTGTCGTAGACGATCCTCTGCGGGACCCCGCCGAAGTACCCGAATGCCCTCACGTGAGCATCCAAAAGAGCGAGCTGGTCGCATCTCTCGTAGAGCCCGACGAAGTCCCGCCCGGAGTACATCAGCCTCATCACGAACTTCCAAGCCTTCCTCGTCTGGCCGCCCTCCTCGACGGTGACCTCGAAGAAGTCCAGCTGCGCCTCCTCGCCGGGCCGGTGGACGAGCGGGACGAACACCTCCCGGCGTCTGCGCCTCCTCTCGCGCAGGTAGTCCCTCACGGTAGTGATGCCAACCCGGTAGCCCTCCTCGACCAGTTGTCTGTGGATCCTGGTCCCGGTGATGCGCTGCTTTGGGGTCGTTCTCCCTTGCCACTCCTCCTCGAGCAGTTCCTCGATCCTCGGAGCGACCATCTCCATGATCGGAGCCGGCTTGGGTTGGCGCACGACCCTTTTGGGCTCGGAGAGCTTGAGATACTTGCTTATGGTGTTGCGGCTGAGGGCCATCTCTTTGGCCACGGAGCGGATGCTCTGCCCTTCGACGAGCACCTTATGGCGGATTACGTGTACCTGGTCCATCCTCAACATCCTTCCTCCAGCAGAGTCCGGGGACATCACCCGGAAAGCTACCGGAACTCTAGGACCGAGGGTGGCTCAGTTTTGTGGCGTTGTGTGGCTCACTTTTTGAGCGTTGCGTCCACCTGAGCGGCAATTCGCTGAATAAGAGCAAAATAGTGCATTTGCATCATGCGCTGGCCTATATCCTCGTTGATGCTTACTACGGTAGCCATCTACAGAGGATTGTGGTGTAAGAAAGGTTGGGTTACTCCATGCGCCGGACACTCGTTACTGCCCTTGTCCTCGCACTCATGCTGATGGGATGCAGCAACGAGGAACAGGCGCAAAACAACACTTCCGCCACCAACGAATCCACCCAAAGCAACTTGACTATCGAGGGCCGCGAAGGCGCATTGAATATTACGATCACGACGCCGGGCGAAGGTGCCCAGGAGTTGACCCCAATCCTGGCACAGGTGCCCTATGCTCCGATTCCGTTCGCCGGATCCGACGGCCGGACGCATCTAGTGTACGAGCTCCTGGCGACCAACTTTAGCAGCGGTAAGACCACCATCGAGCAGCTTGAGATGCTCGACGCCGACACCGATGACGTCATCAGCACCTTCGATGCGAAAGAGGTGGCCAGCAATCTCCATCCGGCTGGCACTTCGGATACCGCCGACACCTTAGACCCGTCCATGGCAGCGACCATCTTCCTGCACGTAACCTCCAATGACGCCGACAAGGTGCCCAACCGGCTGGTCGAGCGACTGTCGCTGCAGGCCGCTGCTGCTCCACCCGATCAACAGCAGATCACTGAGAAGGTGGGAGAGACGAATGTTGACCGCCGGGAAGTCGTTATGATCAGCCCCCCGCTAAAGGGTTCGAACTACCTCGCTGCCGACTCGTGTTGCGACGCGCCGCACATCCACAGGAAGTCGCCGCTCCCGATCAATGGACAATTCACACTCGCACAGCGTTATGCCGTCGACTACGAGCAGCTCGACGCCGACAACCGCGT
>JAWWQA010000045.1:0-4486 GCA_033854695.1 Rubrobacteraceae bacterium | reverse complement strand
GTTCCGAGCACCGTGTCTGCCAAGCCGTCTGTCATACCTTTACACTTAACGTGTCTTCGAGTTATCGGTTCGGGCGGCGCCAAGTTGGCGCCGCCCTGCCCCGCATCGTCCGTGTTTGGCGCTGCCTACCTACTTACCAGTCGTACCTCCTTCCTGGCCATCATTGGCCTCGCTCTCCTGGGCGAGGACCTGGCCGTTGCCGGCGTCGACCTTCACGTCGGTGACGGTACCATCGGCGCTCTTGACCTCGACACTGTAGACGACGAAGCCATTCTCGTTGTCTAGCTCGGTCTTGACGACCGTGCCGGGGACTGCCTGGAGAGCAGCCTTTTCGGCCGCGGCCTGGTCAATCTTGGCGAGTCCTTGAAGCTGCTGGGCCTCGGCAGCATCGTTCCCAGAACCCTCGGTGGCGTCATTGGTCTCGGTCCCGGCGGGAGCCGGCACAGAGCCGTTGATGGCGGGATGCTGCTCCTGACTGGTAGTCTGCGTCCCGGTAGTGTCCTGCGGTTGCTGCTGGGCGGCGATGGCTGCGCTGGCGGCGCCGATCGTCAGGATCGCCGCGACCGCCGCGCCGGCAACAAGCTTCCTCTTGTCCATAATCTTTCTCCTTCTTTCGTTATGTTCTTTGGTTCTATTTCTCTGGCTCTAGCGTTAGCTCTACATCGTGACCCCCTCTGCGTCATATGCCTTACGAGAAGGAGTATCCCGCCGAGATCTTAGAGGCCTCTTAGAGAGACATTAGAATTGGGCTAGAATGCACCTGTATAGCCAGCTTCAAAAGTTCGATGCTCGAGATCCAGGAAATGGACGGTACCATCGTAGTCAAAGCTTGTTAGGGAAGTGAGTCCTTAGCATAAAGAATGTAAGAAAGAGTCTTCGGCCTATTGTCTTCACCGCAGTGGTAGCGACTCCAGGGGCGCGTAGGGAGCTCCGCACGCGCTGCTCCCCACCTGAGAAAGGTCCGCTTATCGGCTGAGGGTCAGCTCGCGGTCCGTAGAGATTTCGTCTGTCTCAACCCAACAGAACGTCTGGGGTACCAGGACCTTGAGGGCTTCGGGGGCCACGGAGAAGAGTTTGGGGGTTCGCGAGACCAGCTCCCCGTCGAGGTTGATCGAGAGCGCGGGATCGGTCTCGATACGCACGCGCGAGGTCCGCCAGTAGCGAACGCACGGGTTCTCTACGAACTCTCCACTCCTGAGCCCCCGTACCACCCGCGCGAGGTCCAACCCTTTCCCTGCCGTTATCGTGTAGACGTCCAGGGCCGCGTCTTCTATGCTCGAGTGCGGCGCGACTACCAGCCCCCCGCCGTAGAACCGCCCGTTTCCCACGGCGACCTGGAGCAGCCCGTCGAGGTCAGCTGGCTCGTGGTCCCCATCTGGGAAGTCGAGCGCTACAGAGAAGGGGCGGTGGTTCGCGTACGCCCTTATGGCTGCTATCGGGTAGGCCAGGGTCCCGGCGGACTGTTTGAGTAGGGGGGAGAGGTTCTCGACCACCTCCGTTCCCAGGCCCACCGAGGCCACGTTCACGTAGTAGTTGTTCCCGGCCAGCCCCAGGTCCGCGGCCACGATCTTGCCGTGGGCTACGGTGTCGCAGGCGGCTTCGAGGTTGAAGGGTATTCTCAGGGTCCGGGCGAAGTCGTTGGCAGTGCCCAAAGGAAGGAGGCCCAGCATCGCGTCGCTCTCCGCCAGGAGATCCACCACCGTGCTTACCGACCCATCCCCGCCCCCGAGGATGATGAGGTCGTGGCCCTCCAGCAGTGCCTCCTGCACCGTCTCCACGAGCCGAGTTGGGTCTCTCAGGGCATAGGCGGCGCCTATCGGCACCCCCGAAGCGATCAGGCGGTCGAGCGCCAGGCGAAAGGACGACTCCCCGACGCGCGAGCGCGTGTTTACCACGAGGGCGGCTCGGCGGAAGTTCGTCCTCTCGAACGGGGCCTTCCGGATTCTCCCATCGAGTCGGTCTGCTCCCCTTTCACCTAGGCTCGTGATTGCGGTCTCTTCGTTCATCGCTCTCTCCTCTGTGCGTTCCGGTATTGGAAACGATCTGCAATGCTTGCGGGTTTAGTATTCCACCTGATCTTGAGAGGGCGTTGAGAGCCGGATTAGAGGTTGGTTAGAGGCGGTCTCTGTGCCGGCCTATGGTTCGGTGGTCAGCGCCTTCTTGGGGAGGAGTAGGGTGAAGGTCGAACCTTCAGCGGGAGTGCTGCGGGCCTCTATCTCGCCGTCATGGGACTCGGCAATCTGGCGTGCTATGGCGAGCCCGAGGCCCGCGCCTTCCTCGGTGCGCGAGTTATCCACTCGATGGAAGCGTTCGAAGATGAGGGGCAACTGGTCCTGTGGAATGCCTATACCCGTGTCGGAGACCTCTAGCGCAACCTGATCTTTGTTCTCCCATGTCCTCACGGTCACCCTCCCGCCCTCCGGCGTGTACTTCACCGCGTTATCCAAGAGTATAGCCGCGACTTGAAGGACCCGCCCCTTGTCGAAAGTAGCCTCGACCTCTCGCCCAGAGCCTGCGTATTCGATGGAGACCTTGCCGTTCACCGCGGCTCGGACCGCTTGGACCGCCTCCTCGGCGACCTTGGCAAGGTCGTGGCGGCCGACGTCTAAAGGCGCGCCCTCATCGCCCCGGGTGAGGGCGAGCAGGTCCTCGACAAGGCCCCGCATCCTCCTGGCCTCCCGGCGTATGGCCAGGACGCTCTGCTTCGCCGTCTTCGGGTCTTTCTCGATGGCCCACTCGACGAGCACCCAAGCATGGCCCAAGATAGCGGTGAGCGGGGTACGTAACTCGTGGCTTGCGTCGGCGGCGAAACGTCGTTGGCGCGAGAGGGCCTCCTCCCTCCTTATGAAGGCCGCCTCCAGGCGCGAGAGGAGGCCGTTTATAGTAGAGGCGAGTCGGCCTATCTCGTCTTTCGGATTCGCCACGGGCAGCCGCTTCGCCAGGTCGCCCTCACCCATCTCGCGGGCGGCGCTCACCACAGCGTCCACGGGCTTCAGAGCTGCCCGCGCCAGGAAGTACGCCCCGCCAATGGAGAGCAAGAAGGCCGCGCCGATTCCGGCCACGAGGACCGTCCCGAAGACCTGGACGCTCTCTTGGGCAGACTCGTAGGACTTTCCGGCCTCGACTACCCTGGCCGGGCCGTTCGATGGATCTACCGGCACGGCGTAGACGTACACAGAAGGCTCCTTGGAGAGATCCATTGTCCCCGAGGCGCCGCCTTTGGAGTCGAGTGCCCTTCGCCACGCGGTGTCACTGGCCTCCGCCTCCGCTGGGAGGTTCACCGTGTTGGCGAGGACGTTGCCACTCCCGTCACGCACGATCACGAAGACTCCGTCGCGGGTTAGTTGTTCTATGTCGTCGTTGCTCAGATCTTCCCCACTGTTTATAGTCTGGGCTGCCGTTGTCGCCCGGCTCTGGGCGGCATCCTCGATCCCCGACAGCGTCGCGCTTCTGTTCAACAAGAAGAGGGCAACACCCAACACAAGCAGTATCGCCCCGATCACCAAGGCGATAAAGATCGTCAGACGCCACCGGATCGGCAAGGGCTCACGGCCCCTTCAAGGCATATCCCGCCCCTTGGACGGTACGGATGAGCTTGTCCTCGCCAGGCGCGTCAACCTTCTTCCTTAGGTAGGCGATGTATACGTCCACGACGTTTGTGGTGATGCCGGATTCCCGATCCCACACCCTGCTAAGGAGAAAGTCGCGCGAGAGCACGCGGCGGGGGTTGCGGGCCATAAACTCCAGGAGGTCGTACTCACGGGCGGTCAGATCTATCTCCCGCTCTCCCCGCCTGACCTCGCGGGTAGTGGTGTTTACCTCCAGGTCTGAAACCCTGAGTATCTCTTCGCCCTCCGACCGCCGGAGAAGGGCGCGAATACGTGCCAAGAGCTCCTCCATCTCGAAGGGCTTGGTAATGTAGTCGTCGGCGCCGTGGTCGAGGCTGTGCACTTTGTCGAGGGTGGTGTCGCGGGCGGTCAGCATTATCACCGGCACCCTGCTACCCTCTTGCCTGAGGTTCTTCAGGACCCCGACCCCGTCCAGCTTAGGAAGCATGATGTCCAGCACGATCAGCTCGGGCCGGAACTCCTGGGCCTCCTTCAGGCCCGCCTCTCCGTCATAGGCGCACCGAACGTGGAAACCGAGGTGTTCGAGTCCGGGCTTGAAGAAGCTTGCGATGGAGCGGTCGTCCTCCACCAGCAGTATGCGTGTTCCTGGTCTCATCGTATCCTCGCTATCGTACCATTTGATATTCTACTCTCGGGACTTCTTCGCGCGAGCCCCCGGTCTCCTCTGGCCGGTCCGGTCTCCCGCTCTTTCCTCGCCGCGTCGCCAGACGGCTACCGACCCAGCCGCAGGCCGTCCCCAGCAGTATCCCCGCCGCGACGTCCGTCGGCCAGTGGACGCCGACGTAGATTCGGGAGTAGGCGACGACGGCGGCCAATGCGAGCATTCCCCACCCCCACGCCGGCACCCGCCCCAAGAG